>JAYUTS010000221.1:0-2832 GCA_043754995.1 Chitinophagaceae bacterium | reverse complement strand
CGGTACCCGGTACAGTAAAACGTGGGGGCGTAGCTTATTTCCCTTTAGCAATGGATAAAGCAGGTGATACAACTAACTATGTTGCATCTAAGCAAATTACAAATCCTCTTCCTGCATTGGAAACAAAAGACATCATTGAAGCATCAAGGCTTTATAAAGTAAACTGCGGCATTTGCCATGGAGAAAAATTAGACGGCAACGGTCCTTTATATAAAGGAGGTGCAGGACCCTATCCTGTTGCACCAAAAAATTTAGTGGCTGATCCTGTTGTATCAGTTATGCCTGCCGGTCAAATGATGTATTCTGTTACTTATGGTAAAAACCTGATGGGAAGTTATGCAGCACAATTAAGCACTAAGCAAAGATGGATGATCATTCATTATATCAAGAGCGTACAGCCTGCAGGAAATAAACCTGCCTTAACAACAGCAGCCGATTCAAGTAAAGCAACGAAATAAGAACACCAAAAAGAATATTCAACTATAAACGAAGTTCAATGGCACTGAAAGAACAATTTGAAATACCGGGCGGATTAAAGAAATGGAGCTATGCTCTGATGGGTGCAGGTGTATTAACACTTATCCTCGGCATTGTTTTTCTGCATCCATTCTCCGGCGGGCATGGCGAGGAACATGGAGCCGAAGCTTATGGCGCAACCAAATTCTGGATGGCATTAATGCACAATGGAATTTTCTGGTTATTGGTTGTTGCTTCCAGTTTTTTCTTTGTAGCTGCCACTACATTGGCGCAGGCCGGCTGGCCTTTAGCCTTCCGTCGGGTGCCCGAAGCTATTTCAGGTTCAATGAATGTACTGGGCCCCATTACGTTGGTGATTTTATTAGCTTATGTATGGGTCTCCAATGATCATCATATCTATCATTGGAAAGATGCTGCACACCTCGACCAAAAATTAAAAGGAAAGAGTGGATTTTTGAATCCAACTTTTTATACTGCTTTATCGGTTATTGCTGTTGGGTTATGGATATGGTTCCGGAATTCATTTCGTAAAAATTCATTAGCAGAAGATATAGGAGCAAAAGGCGATACAAAGTATTATTGGAAATCTTTGGCGATTGCTGCTGCCTTTCTCGTAACGTATGGCTTAACAGTGTTAAGTACTTTGCCATGGATGTGGTTGATGAGTATCGATGCACATTGGTACAGCACCATGTACAGTTGGTACACATTTGCAAGTTCATGGGTAGCTGGTCTTTCACTCATGATGTTGTTTATCATTTATCTTAAAAACCTGGGTTATCTTGATTTTGTTACAGAAGAACATATACACGATGTTGGTAAATTCATGTTTGCCTTCTCTATTTTCTGGACCTATCTGTGGTTTTCTCAATTCATGTTGATCTGGTACAGTAACCAACCGGAAGAAACCGAATATTTTATTGACAGAATTGGAATACCCGGACAATCCGGTCCGTTCAAAGCAATTTTCTTATTGAATTTAATTATCAACTTTCTTGCGCCATTATTGATCTTAATGAAACGTGGATCAAAACGCAACTATACAATTGTAACATTGATGTCGGTTGTGATCATCTTTGGTCATTGGCTGGATTTTTACCAGATGGTTACACCAGGTCCGTTACAAGAGCTGGGACAGGAATCAAATTCAATTACACATTTTTTATATAGCCTTGGTGTGGGAGCCGGATTTGTAGGATTGATTATTTTTTTAACAGCAAGGTATTTAACAAAAGCACCTTTGGTACCAAAGAACCACCCGTTAGTGAAAGAGAGTGTGATTCATCATACGTAAGCACATTGAACAAAGGAACAAGAATTGAAGAACTATAAATAATTTGCGCAAGATATGAGTACTACAACATATTTGATTATTGCAGCAGCGGTGCTGGTATTCGTTGTGATCTTTCAGATTGCAAAGGCCAGTGAATATGTAAGCGTGTTAAAAGGGGAGGATAATTCCCGCAAGCAAAATAACCGTATCAATGGTTTTATGCTGCTGGGTTTTATGATCCTTGGTTTTGTTGGTGTTTGGTACTGCAATAAGATGTTGTATAAAACAACGTTGTTTCCACAGGGCTCTGCATCAGTTGAAGGTGAAAAGATTGATGAGATGTTTATGATGACAACTGCTGTAACGGGAATCATTTTTGTCATCACTCAGTTTTTACTTTTCTTCTTTGCATGGAAATACCAGGAAAAAGAAGGGCAAAAAGCATTTTATTTTCCGCATAACAATAAATTGGAATTGATCTGGACAGTAATACCTGCTATTTTCTTAACCGTACTGGTGGTATTTGGTTTAAAGTTCTGGTTCCGCATTACATCCGATGCACCCAAAGGTTCATTGGAAGTAGAAATCGTAGGCAAACAGTTTGGATGGATCATGCGTTACCCCGGCAGGGATAAAAATTTTGGCAGAACTTATTTCAGAGTGATTGATGACGCTACGAATAATTCATTAGGGCAGATATGGGCCGATGATGAAAAATTAAAACTCAAGGCCGATCCTGCAAACTTTGATGATGTGGTAACAACAACAACGATGTATGTTGTTAAGAACCGCCCTGTTAAATTGATCATTAACAGCCGTGACGTAATTCACGATGTTGGTTTAAATCATTTCCGTTTAAAAATGGATGCTGTACCCGGCATTCCAACCACACTTTGGTTTACACCAAAGTACACAACAAAGGAAATGAAAGAACGAACAGGCAACCCGGATTTTGTATTTGAAATTTCATGCGATCAGATGTGCGGCAACGGACACTATTCAATGAGGGGAGTAGTTGAGGTTGTTACACAGGAAGAGTTTGATGTTTGGATGGCCAAACAAAAACCCAACTATTATGTAGC
>JAYUTS010000220.1:0-15890 GCA_043754995.1 Chitinophagaceae bacterium | reverse complement strand
GATTACGCCCTAATCGTTGTTCTAACCGGCTGGTACCGGGACCAATACTTCTCAAAGGCCATGCACGCATACTGTTAGGGCCACCTCCGGTGAATTGTTTAAAGAAAGGCATATTAGAAGTGTCAACATCATACAAATAACCGGCACCGGCCAAAGCTCTGAAAACCCAGTTCGTTTTTAATTTTTGAATCTGGTATTTAAACTCACCATCAATTCTGAAATATTCGTACAAATCTTTATCAAAAAGAGGAATCAGTTTTTTTAATCGTCCAAAAACAGCACCTGATTCTTCAAAGTTGATCCTGTAGGAAGCAGAATGTATTGGACGAATATTAGTGGAGCTGGCTTGAGGATTTTTAAAAATTATCTGGGGTTTGGAATAGCTCACATTAAAAATTCCTAATACAAACCCTTCATTGAATGAGTTGCGAAGAATAGGAGATAATGCCAACTGCTCTAAAAAAGCCGGTGATTCATTTCTTAAATCAACAAATTCAATATTCAATGGCCTGATACTCCAGATTTCATTTTTCTTTGTTTGAAACTGCCAGCCAAAGGAAGACCCAACATTGTTTAAACTGAAATATTTCAACCGGTTAATGGCAGATACAGAAGTGGTAACAAATGTTTTTTTATTGGCCCACTCCCTGCTCCACTTTGGCTTGAAAATGGAAGCCGGAATTTTTGGAATGGTAAAACTGTTGCTGTAACTGAGCTCTGTTGATTGTATTCCCCTGTTGATTAGCCCAACGCCAAATTCAATTCCACCACGTAATGTATGCAGCACCTGTATTCCCTGTTTATCGAAATTGCGGTTACGATAACCGAGGTTCAACCCAAAACCAACAAGATTACCGGCAGTTTGAGTTGTAATAATTCCGTTTTGACTCACGGCATTGAATACCGATTCAAGGTCAATTGTAAAACTTCTTTTAGGTGCCGGTGATAAAAAAATATCATAATCTATTTTCGATGAATCATTTTTTGCTCGTTTGGGCTGTATCTTAACAATACTCCATGTATTGAGTTTATTTAATTCATCTGCCGTTCTTGTAATATCTTTCGCCCTGTAGATGCTGTCGCTTTTCAGGAACAAATGCTGACGGATAAAAAAGGGTTTGAATTTTCCCTGTGTAAATTTAATCGTTGGTGACCTGCTGCTGTCAGTTTGATATTTAGCCGAATCAATATTTTCTCCTTTGTATTCTGGATAAACAGTGATGTTTTGATTGTAATAGATCCTGTATGCTGCAGTATCAACCCTTGGTTTCATGCGGATATAGACATTGACCAATGGGTTTTCCTGCCGGCTTTGTGCTTCCAGAAATACTTCTACCTGCCGTAGAGGATCCAATGCCAGTTCGGGGTCCAGCAACTTTAAGAAAACGGTATCTACATCAGCATATAAAAATTCTCTCGACATATTGTAATAACCATTGTTTCGGTACAGCTCTACGAGCCTGCTCATTTCGGCCGATATTTTTTCTTCCGTAAATGGTTCCCCTTTTTTGAGCAGGCTTTTTGACAAATCTTTATACGTGAGTTCCTGTAATGGAATCAGTTCGTTCCTGTTTGAATCATTGGGGATGAGCACAATTGAATCCATGCGGAAAACCGGGCCGGTTGTAACCCTAAATAAAGTAAGAGCTCTGATTTGTTTTTTTCCAGGATTGTTTGCAAACAAAGTGTCGATATAAGTCGTGTCTTTTACTTTGCCATTGTAATATCCAACAGTCTTGAGGAAGATTTCCATATTGGCTGCACTTTGAATGGCATAAGCCGTATCAAAAGCTGCAGGATTTTCAAGCCTTTTTAATATAACGAACGATTGCTTTACAAGTAACCGCATACTGTCATCCAGTTGTGTACTTAATCTGTCAGTTAACAGTGTTCGTTCATCCTTTGTTAATTTCTTATTCTCAATTTCAATTTTATTAAAATAAACAAAGGCCGTTTCTTTGGGATAATTCTTTACTTTAGAATACTTGTTCCCGGTAAGTTTTTTTGATGTGCAGGACACAAGTAACTGTTGCGCAGCCAGAAGACAGAATAGTATAATAGTTACACGGGTGAATGTCATAAAAAAGAATCGATGCTCAGTAAAACAGAAGTCAAATATATCCAAAGTTTAGCCCATAAAAAAAGGAGAGATGAAGAAAGGCTCTTTATTGCCGAAGGGAGCAAAATGATTGCGGAGTTTATTCATGAAGCACCCATGCAGATTTTTCGCTTATACGCAACCGAAGAATTCTTTCAAACATATACAGACGTTGATCAAATTGCAGATAAGCGGGTTATTACAGAAGATGAGCTGCAACGAATTTCACTCCTTCAAACACCCAACCAGGCATTGGCCATCGTTCATTATTTTCCTGAGCAGGAGCTGCATAATAACAGTAATGGCTGGTTATTGGTATTGGATAGCATCCGTGATCCGGGTAATATGGGCACTATTATCCGGTTGGCCGATTGGTTTGGTATTGAAACCATCATTTGTTCTCCCGATTGTGCTGACATCTACAATCCCAAAGTAGTGCAGGCAACCATGGGCAGCATTCTGCGTGTTACTATTGTGGAGAGAGATTTGAACTCTTTTCTTGCTCAACAGCAGTTACCCGTTGTTGGAGCAGTGTTAGGCGGGCAGCTACTATCAACCTTCAAATTCCCTTCCACCGGTTTACTGGTTATTGGTAATGAATCCAATGGCATCAGCAAAGATGTATTGCCTTTGCTCACACAACAACTGACGATCCCTGGTTTTGGACCTGCTGAATCATTAAATGCAGCTATTGCAACCGGTATTTTTTTATGGGAATTGAAACGCCCCGGTTGACGCCCACGTCAGACGGGATTAAAAATGATATAGATATTAATAAGTTTGATGTAAACTGATTTCTATCTTTCATTCTCCATCAGACGGAGGGCGTCAGATGGAGCTAATCCCAACTCTGCTCTGTACATATTCATTCTTTTCCAGTTCATTGAGCATAAACTGTGCAAGATCACCGGCATTGATCTTAAACTTATTGGGTTCAGGAGGATAATCCTTACTTGTAATATAATTTCCTGTTGGGCCATCGTTAATAATATCAGGGCTGCAAACAAAAGTCCATTCAAGACCTGATGCTTTTAATAATTCATATGCTTTACGATGTTCATTACCAACCGGCAAAAATTCTTTGGGGTAATCTTCTGTATCAATCTGCAATGTTTGCTCATCAAAATTTAAAATACCCAGGTTTCCTAAAGCAACGATCCGTTTCAAACCTGCTTTCTTCATTTGCCTGATGATGTTTTTCATCCCTAATGAACGGGCTTTATCAGCGCCATCAGATGCACCGCCAATCGTACTTAACACGGCATCACAATCCCTGAGTGCCCGATATACTTCGCCTTCATCAAACAAAGCGCCTTTAATAATTTCCAGTTTTTCATCCTCTATTTCCAGATCAAATACATTTCTACCATATGCTTTTACAGAATGACCCAGCCATAATGCCTGTTTAACTATTTGTACACCTACCTGGCCGGTGGAACCAAAAACGATCAGTTTCATATTTTCTTTAATTGAAAAGCAATTACAAGTTATACCAAATGAATTTATAAATCAGGCCCAATTCTGCCTGTATTATGTCCGACGATAAATGTCGGACTCAGACCTTCAGCTTCTGAGCCGACAGACATTGAATATCGATTCAATTAATTGGCCAGGTAAACTTGTGTCATCGGCCAATGTCATTAAGTTAAAGGTTGTTTATGATGTTGCAGGTATGCCATACTGTAAACATGCTGATGAATTTCATCATTCTGCTATAAGTATGACATACCTGTTATCTTGCCGAAACTCTTAACTAAATGACAATGCCCGCAGGCACTACTGCATAATGAGGAATTCTGTTAAAGTTTAGCTGGCTGTCAACCATTGGCACAGTTTTTCAATCTTTGTAGCTAAATCTCCGGTTTGAAAACATATTTACTGCTATTTATATTTCTGCTGACGACTGTTTTTTTGAAAGCTCAAAAAATTGACAGCCTCTTTTTCAATTTATATACCGACAGCCTCAAGAAAGGTTCCTGGAACTATATAAATGTTGATGCCAAACTCAGTAACGGTCATTTTATGCCGCTTACGACGGATCAATTGCAGTTTAAAGTAAGTAATGGGAAATTACAGGGCAATAGTGTATGGATCGATTGGGACTTTAAATTTGATTATGTTATTGTAGAAGTTCAATTGAAGAAAGATACATCCATTAAACGTTCCATCACTATCTGGTTAAAGAAAGTAGATCATCAACTGAATGCACCCGTGAATGATTCCTTGTTGCAGCAGATCAATAACCGCACTAAATCAAAATCTGCCAAAAAGAAGAAGGGGAATTAAAGATCAGCCACGGGGTTTCTTTTTCGCTGGCGGTTTGGCAACAGGCTTCTTATCAGTTTTTGGTGCAGGTTCAACTCCATCGCCAATCCTGGTTTTCTGTTTGAAGTCAATTGCTTCCGGGATGGGAGCTTCACCATCTTTCAATTTAAAATCAAATACTTTATCAATATGCAGCCATTGGCCGTTTGTCCATTGAAAGCCTTCATAATCGCCATCAGGAATCAACGTATATACTTTACCCGGCTCATTGGTTTCAGAAATTAAATGATCAAAGATGATCATATTCATTTCTTCATCGTACTGCACCCTTGCTCTTCCATCTTTTTTATACTCCATTAAATAACGGGCCATTCCCGGTTTAGGAACAGAATCTTTTGCAAAAGAAAATGCAGATGGCAACCCGAACATCGGCACACCCTTCTCATCAAACCACAAAACATCAATCAATTTTTTGGTAGAGCGAATATTGTTTTCATCATAACCCAGCAGCGTATAATATTTTTTACCGAGATATTCATTTTCTATAATGCGGTAATACACAGCACCAATCCACCATTGATGGTTAGCAATGGTATCAGCATCAGCTTCTGTAAACTCACTGGCATCACGAAGCGGAATAAATTTCTGTGTGCCATTTGGCTTGCGCATTTGAATAAAGCCACGCTGACGGCAATAGTCATCATCTTTTACCACCTGCCATGTGAATATGCGAAAGCTGCTATCGGGGCTATAAAGTTTTGAAATTGTTTTTAATGAATCGAAAGGGAAGTTGAACGATTTATCCTGTATCAAAGCTCTTACTAAGATGCGGGTGAAATTACTGTCGCTGCGAAAACGAACGGCAGCATCTTTTCCGTTTACAATATCAAATGCAAATTTTTTGAGTGAATCCTGTTTGAGTTTGAATTGTTTTAATTCAACAGGGCTGAGTTGCTGTGCGCCTGCAACAAAAACAATCAATAAACAGAAAAGGGTCAACATTTTTTTCATCACAGGTATTAACTGATTCAACGCAAAATTATTGTATTTCAGCCTTGGAGCTGATATCTGTGGCAAATGCTAACAAATCTTTATACTGTGCATCAACAGTAGAAGGGTCGGGGTTTTCTTCCGGTCGGGTAGGGAGATACACGTTAAAAGCTCCTATCTTACGACCAAACCGCATATCATTGGGCATATTGCCAACCATAATGCATTTGGCAAGATCAATCTCAGGAAAATCGTTCTTCGCCTGCAAAGCCATGCCGGGATTAGGTTTGCGGTTGATATCGTTATTATCGGTTGCGGTGCAAAAATAAATCTGATCAATGCGGCCGTTGTTTGCATTGATCTCCTGCAGCATATTATGATGTATCTCTTGCAGATCTTCGATCTTCATCAACCTTTTACCAACACCCGCCTGGTTGGTTACTACAAAAATCCGTTCGAATAAAACTGCGAATTGTGCAATTGCTTCAAGAGTTCCCGGCATGAACTGAAATTCATTCCAGTTTTTAATATAATCAGCAACCACATCTTTATTGATCACTCCATCACGATCAAGAAACAATGTCCATTCTTTATTAATCAATGGCAATTCCTTATGTGGTAAAGGCATAAAGTAAGCAGTATTTGCAGGATGATTTGTTGGGAGTGTTGTATGAATCATAGATCAGCCTTTTGCAGCAAAATAACGTTCTTCTACCAGTTGACAAATAATATGGCCGAGCATGATATGGCTTTCCTGAATGCGTGGTGTAACAGTTGAAGGAACATTAAAGAGATGATCGCTTAACTCCTTCAGTTTACCACCGCTTTCGCCAGTGAAGCCCACCGTGATCATACCTTTTTCTTTTGCTGCTTTAAATGCTTCAACAATATTGGGGGAGTTGCCCGATGTAGATAAACCAACCAGCACATCACCGGCATGAGCAATTCCTTTGATCAATCTTGCATAAGCAACTTCAAAACTGTAATCGTTGGCAATAGCTGTGAGATAAGAAGTGTTTACATGCAATGCTTCAGCAGGTAATGCTTCACGGTCGAGATAAAACCTTCCGCTGAATTCAGCAGCTAAATGCTGTGCATCAGCAGCGCTGCCACCATTACCGCAAAACAAAACCTTCTTTCCATTTTTAAAAGCAGTAACCATCATATTGGTTACGGTATTTAATCTCGCAATAACTGTTTCATCGTTGAGTAATTGCTGTTTTACTTCAATGGATTCGCTGATGATATGTTTAATCTGCTCACTCATGCTGCAAATGTAATTTTTAATTGAACGCCAGTTTCAGAATAGCTTCCGTCATTTTACTCCAGCTATATTTATTTTTCTCTTCACGGAGTTGAGGTATAAATTGTACTGTACCCGTTTGCAGCATCTGTTGCATGGCATCTGCAATGGAAGCAGCAGAAGGTTCACAAACCAATCCTGCTTTTCCGTGTGGCACAAATGCAGGGAGTCCGCCAACATTAGTTACAATCATGGGTATTTCAAAATGATAGGCGAGGGGAGTAACACCACTTTGGGTTGCATGTCGGTATGGTTGAACTACTGCATCCGCTGCACAGAAATAATACTTCACTTCACTATCAGCAATAAACTCCGTTTTCAAGATGAGATCATCTTTAATGCCGAGTTGTTCAATCAATTCATCATATATTTTTCGGTCTTCATAAAATTCACCGGCAATAAGTAATTGGAATTTGGAATTTGGAATTTGGAATTTGGATTGTTTCAATTTTGAAATTGCCTCCAGCAGCAGATCTAATCCTTTGTATTTGCGTATGAAGCCGAAGAATAAAAAGATAAACTCGTTTTGATTGATATGGAGATGCGATCTTGCCTCCGCTTTTGCAACTGCTTCACCAAACACATCATACAAAGGATGTGGTTCCAGTTGTGCAGGTTTAGTTTTTGTAAACGAACGCAGATCGGTTAACACTTTTTCACTCATCGTAATAAATGCATCTACAGGTTTGATGAAGTAGTTGGTAAATGCATGATCGCCGATTCGTTTTTCATGGGGGATGATATTATCAGCAATGCAAATGATCTTTGTGTGTTTATTTTTTTTGATACGCCTTAAAATGGTTCCTAATGCAGGCCCCATCAAGGGTAACCAGTAACGAACTATCACCAAATCAGCTTTCAGGTTTTTGATTTCATTGCCAACAGTAATCCAATTGAAAGGATTGATCGAATTGATCTTCGTGTTGATGTTAAGATAATCAGGTGCAGGCTCGCTTGAGTATTGTGTGGTGCCGGGAAATAAAAAATCGGGGTATTGTAAACTGAAAGAATAAATCGCTACCTCATGACCTTCATTCTGAAATTGTTTTGCCAACCGTTCATTGAACACAGCAATTCCGCCACGTAAAGGATGCGCCGGCCCAAGGATGACGATTTTCATAACCCTGCCTTTTCCTCTATCAAATAATAATTCCGCTCCGGCGCATTCCTTGAAATTAGTTCCCCGATAAATCCTGCAAGGAATAATTGCGATCCAATGACCATTGCCACTAATGCAATAAAAAAGGTTGGACGATTGGTAATGGAAAAGTTACTATCAATAATTTTTGAGATCACCAGGTATCCGCTGATACCAAAACCAACCAAAAAAAACAAAGTTCCCCACAAACCAAAAAAATGCATGGGTCTTTTTCCAAACCTGCCAACAAATGAAATAGTAGCAAGATCCAGGAAACCATTTACAAAACGATCCCATCCAAACTTGGTAACACCATATTTGCGTTTGCGATGTTCCACTACCTTCTCAGCAATTTTCCGGAAACCGGCCCATTTGGCCAGCACGGGAATATAGCGGTGCATTTCACCATACACTTCAATACTCTTAACAACCTTATTGCTGTAGGCTTTGAGACCGCAATTAAAATCGTGCAGCTTAATACCGCTCATTTTCCTAGTAGTGGCATTGAACAATTTAGAAGGAATATTTTTTGTAAGTCTATTATCATACCTCTTTTTCTTCCAGCCACTTACAAGATCATTGCCATCTGTTACGATCATGTTATATAGCTCAGGAATCTCATCCGGACTGTCCTGCAAATCCGCATCCATTGTAATCACTGCATTTCCCTGTGCGGCTTTAAAGCCTTCATTCAGCGCTGCAGATTTACCATAGTTCCTTTGAAAGCGTATTCCTTTTATATTGGAATTGGAGCAGCGGAGTTGCTGAATTACCTGCCAGGAGTTATCCGTACTGCCATCATCAATTAAAATAATTTCATAAGAAAGCTGCTGCTCATTCACCACCCGTTCAATCCATGAACAGAGTTCGGGCAATGATTCAGCTTCATCTTTCAGTGGTATAACGATACTTAGATTCATGAATGAATTTACATGGTTTGCGGCATTCCGGTTTGAGGATTCTTTTTTGCTATAGCAGCACCTATTAAGGCAGCAATAGCACCAATCAAAATATAACTAAAAAGGGTTCCACCAATTCCAAATACTAAAAAGAATTTATCAACCATTTTTATTGCAGTATCAATCATTTCTTCTGTACTTTTTGGATCTTTTTCCATTTGTGTTCTCGCTATCTGTAATGCTTTATCTTTAATTTCCGGCATAATTAAATAAGTAATTAGAAAAGCAGCAATTGAAATAATTGTTACTATTACTGCAGTTCTAAAACCATGTGCAAATACATTTCCAAACGTAACATACCCTTCCATGTCTTTACTGAAGGAGATGCAGGACCAGATGATAGCAGCAGCAAAAAGCCCTAAGACCAACCACTGAGTCCACTTTTCTTGAATATCAAAAACTTGGAAAATGATGCTGATAACAACCATCACTAAGCCAATGATCAATCCTTTAATAATGTGTGTAGTGACTTTCTTTTCCATAAAAAAGCTTTAGTTGAGTTTTAGTTGATTGTTATTGATAATACCAATTACTTTTCCTCTCAATTCTTTACCAATAAAGGCAGAGTTTTTTGATTTGGAGCGTATGGCATCTGCTGTAAATACATATGTCGCCTGCGGATCAAAGATTGTTACATTGGCAACAGCACCTTCTTTAATAGTTGGCATCTGCATTCCAAAAATATTTCTTGGATTGATGCTTACAAGCTCTACCCATTTTTCTGTTGCCAGTTGATCTCCAAACACGGCACCCATTACTCCATAACTGGTTTCAAGACCAATCATGCCTGGTTTGGCATATTCAAATTCACAAATCTTACTGTCGTATTCATGCGGCTGATGATGCGAAGCAATACAATCAACAGAACCACTGAGCACAGCTTTTTTTAACGCATCTCTTTCTGAGATCGTTCTTAATGGGGGATATAATTTAAGATTGGTATCATAACTCTGCAGATCATCATCACTAAAATATAAATGTGCAGGTGATACCGAACAACTGATGGCAGTTCCTGTTTCTTTGGCACGGTTAATATATTCTAAACTCTTTGGCGATGTAACACCGGTAAAATGGAGTTTTGATTCGGCATACCTCGCTAATTTAATATCTCTTGCCACCTGTATCTCTTCCGCTAAAATTGGTTTGCCGGGTAAGCCTAATCTTGTACTCACAATTCCTTCGTTCATTAAACCATAGGTACCAATCGTTGTATCATCCGGTATCTGAATAATTGTTCCATTGATTGATTTTACATACTGCAATGCTTTCAATAAAAGCCCGGCCGATTGCACCGGATGTATCCCATCCGTAAAACCTATTGCACCGGCATCATGCATATCATACATTTCAGCCAGTTCCTTTCCTTCAATTTGTTTGGTGATAGCACCTAAAGGGTGAACTGTAACAACAGCATGTTTTGATTTTTGCACTACATATTCAACCTGCGATTTACCAGCCATTACGGGTTGTGTATTAGGCAATACCATTACTTCGGTAAAACCACCTGCTGCAGCAGCAGCAATTCCTGTTTCCAGGGTTTCTTTAAATTCAAGACCGGGATCGCAGAAATGAGCAAACAGATCGACCCATCCCGGAGAAAGATGAAGATTATTTTGTTCAATGATATGATCGGCTGAAACATCCTGCAATTGACCAATCTGCTTGATCAATCCGTTTTCAATTAAAACGTCCTGATTGGTACTATGATAAGGAGAAGCTGGATCAATAATGTGTGCCTGCCTGATGAGAATGGTCATGTAACGGGTTCAAGTTATTGCGCCGCTAAGATAGTTTTTGTTGATTGATTTTGTATCAAATGCATTTAAATCTTACTTTTACTCCCGCATAAATCCATTGATGGGTTTTTGTTTTTAAGTTCGGGACGTAGCGCAGTCCGGTAGCGTACCAGGCTGGGGGTCTGGTGGTCGCAAGTTCGAATCTTGTCGTCCCGACAAAATAAAAGCTTCACTAAAAAGTGAGGCTTTTGTTTTAATTCTATGAGGGTTCATGTAAGCATTTTATCTTCACAGTACATCTTTCGGGCAATTTCTCCTTAATGAGCAACACAAAACAACAAGCACGATTGATTAGATGGTTGCGATGGCTTCACCGCAAGATTGCTATCTTTCTTTTCATTTTCTTCCTGGTTATATCTATCACCGGATTATTGCTGGGAATTAAAAAACAAACCGGTTTACTTTCCCCCACTCAAAAAGGAATCTCATCTGATCTTGCAACCTGGCTGCCGGTTGATAGCCTTCAAAAAATAGCAACACAAATACTCCGTGATTCTGTCTCTCCCGATCTTTCACCCGAAATGGACAGAATAGATATTCGTCCTGAAAAAGGGATTGCCAAATTCATTTTTAAAAATCATTACACTGGCCTGCAGCTTGATGGCACAACAGGTAAACTTCTGCTTATAGAAAAAAGAAAAAGTGATTTCATAGAAGATCTTCATGATGGGTCAATTCTTGATAACCTCTTTGGAACAAGCAATGAACAAATTAAATTGGGCTATACAGTTGTTATGGGTATAAGCTTGTTTATGCTTATTCTATCCGGACTTTGGCTTTGGTACGGCCCTAAATTATTAAGACAAAGCCGCAAACAAAAGAACTAAAAACTGGCAGCCCGCTGTTACGGATGTCCTGTAAAAGGCTCTTGATTTTTTCAAGAGCCTTTTACAGGACTAGTCAATTCATTATTCGGGATGTAGCACAATCCGGTAGCGCAGGGGAACGAAGGGTCGCTGGTTCCCTGCACAACTAAATCATTCAGGCAGGGAATCCAGTCATCCCGACTTTCAACAACTCTATAAAATGCCTGCTTTCGTAAGGCGGGCAGATTTACTTTTGCATATATGATAAAACGCCTTTCATTTAATCCTGCCATTCTTTTGTTTCTTCTGCTTGTTACAGGATGTGCTATTCATAAAGACCCCTATCAAACCAAAATCAAATTATTACAGAAAGGAAAATTAAAGGATGATACAAGTTATATCTATCAACTTCCCTTTAAAAACAATACAGGCAAACTAATTGTACAGGGGTACTTCAGCAGTTTTTCACACAAAAACAGGGCGGCCCTTGATTTTAAAATGAAACGGGGAACAAGCATCTTCGCTGCAAGGGGAGGTGTAGTTGTTCGAGTTAAAGAAGATGGAAATAAAGGTGGCTGGAACAGAAAACACCGACCACATGGGAATATGATCGTTATCCAGCACAATGATGGATCAAGAGCAGGTTACTGGCATCTGCAGTTCAATGGGGCAACCGTAAATATTGGTGATACAGTGCAACAAGGGCAGAAGATAGGACTGAGTGGAAAAACAGGCTATACCTTATTTCCTCATTTACATTTTCTTGTTTGGAATTCCAGTAACGGTAACTGGCAACAGGTAGCTACACGTTTTCAAACTTCAAAGGGAATTAAATTTCTACGTCCTTTAAGAAGATACAAGCGTACTGATTGAACAAATCAGCAGAAAAAAAATCCGTTAATTTCGTTTTATGACTCCTCAACGCCGTGAACGACTGCTATCTGTGCTCCGTAAACGACAACCTGATTTAACCGTAGTGCTGGAAAATGTATTTGATCCCCATAATATTTCTGCTGTGATGCGTACATGCGATGCAGTGGGTATCCAGGAAGTGTATGTATTGACCGATAAAATTCCACGTCACCAAAAATGGGGTGCCAGGAGTTCTTCCAGTGCTGCCAAATGGTTAACGGTTCACCAGTATGAAGATGCAGAAGAATGTTTTAAAGAGATCCGCAGGAAATATGATAAGATTTACACCACACACCTCAGCAGCGATGCAGTGAGTTTATACGAGATCAATTTCAGCGGCAGTGTGGCATTGGTGTTTGGCAATGAACAAAATGGTGTGAGCGAAGAAATCCGTGCAATGGCCGATGGAAATTTTTTAATTCCGCAGATGGGCATCATTCAATCTCTTAACATTTCTGTTGCATGTGCCGTAAGTATTTATGAAGCGTTACGGCAAAAAACAAATGCAGGGCATTATCAGCAGCAACGTTTGCCTGATTCAACATTCAATACATTATTGGATGAGTGGGGATTTCAAGCCGATGACATGGAAGCAATGAATGAAGAAGCGCAGTAACTTTATACAATGAAAAGAATCCTTTTCTTATTCCTGATTAGTTTTTGTATAAGCTCTGTTAATGCTCAGCCCATCAAACGCTGGAAGATGGATGATCTCTTGCAATATGCAGATACAAATGATTCCGTGCTGGTCATCAACTTCTGGGCAACATTCTGTGGACCCTGTATAGCAGAGATCCCTTATTTTCATAAGGCTGTCAATAAATACAAAAAGCAACAGGTAAAACTTCTGCTGGTGAGTATGGATTTTAAAGAAAGTTATCCGAAGAAAATCCGTGCTTTTGCAACCAAAAGAAAATTTACTGCAGAGGTTGTTTGGCTGGATGAAGAAAAGCCTGATGAGTTTTGTCCGAAAATTGACAGTAGCTGGACAGGATCAATGCCGGCTACTTTATTCATCAATAAGAAAACAGGTTACCGGAAATTTGTTGAAGCAGAAATGAAACCTGAAGAGCTGGATAAGGAAATCAAACTGATGCTGGGGTTAAAATAAATACAGTACACTTACAAAAAAACCTGCTCATTTGAAGCAGGTTTTATTATTGAATGAAGTTCTTATTATGATTTCCGCTTAATGGTACATCCCATTGCTTTGGATGTAGTCATTGTCACAGATTTACCTGTTACAACTTCATCAACAGCAACTTTTAAATGATCCCTGGTACTTTCAGATGGCGATTTTGGATTATCTGTAATGGCTCCATGATAAACTAATTTCATATCCTTATCAAACAAATAACATTCAGGGGTAACTCTTGCGCCAAAGGCATCAGCCATTACAGAATTATCATCCATTACATAGGGCCATTGATAACCCTGCTCTTTAGCATACGAAAGCATTGCATTTTTTGAATCGGCACCATCTCTTGATGCTTCATTTGAATTCAATACAATAACACCAATCTCTTTTGATGCAGCATAACTGAAACCCTCCATAGCTACCTGCTGGTTTTTAATTACCCAGGGGCACTTGTTGCAACTGAACACAACTAATAACCCGTTTTTCTTTTTTACATCATTGAATGAAAATTGTTTACCGGAAATATCCTTCATCTTCAGCTCGGGAGAAGGGATAGCACTTCCAATACTCAGTTCAGCAGTTGAAACTGTAAAAGCCATCATTGCAAGAACAGCTATACATGAAACCAATATCTTTTTCATGTGTTTATTTTTTATTGTTTTTTAATTAACACATAGTATGCCATGAAAAGATTATTCCAGTTTTGTACGAAATTCCGGTCATGGCATTTCATACAATAGAGTTTTCTTAAAGTTACGATGTCTTTCCCTGTTCTTCTTCACCGCTTATCTCTTCTTTCAACCTTTTGTCGCTCTGTTTCCTGAGCATTTTAATGCTGACATTGAGTTCAAAGCCTATGAGCAACACCAATGAAATGGCATTGATAAAGATCATCAGGATCAAAATGGTTCCGATAGAACCGTAAATGGTATAGGCAGCAAAATTGTTGATCCAGAATGAGAACAAAAAGGTAAATAAAATAATTAATGAGCTGGCAACAATTGAACCAGGCGAAATCAACTTCCATTTTTTTTCAACAGAAGGCGCATGCCGGTATATAAACGCAATGGAATAAAAAAACAAACCGATAATCACAATCCAGCGCAAAATGATGATGAGCCATTTGATAAATTCATTTTCAATTTCAAGCATGCTAAGCACCCAATTAAAAAGCTGACCCTGTGTTATGAGCAATAACATACTTGCTACAAAAATAAATATGATCACAAAAGTTAAACGGATAGCTTTCCAACGGTAAGCAAAAAATGCTTTGCTTTCTCGTTCATGGATGGATTGATTAAAGCTGTGGATGATACCCAGCATGGCATTCGACGAAAAAAAAACGGAGGTTAGAAAACCAATGGATAGTAAACTGTTCTTTGGACGTTTAAAAAAATCATCTAAAAAATTTTCAACGATACTCCTGGTGGCTTCATTCGGTGTAAGATCACGTACAAAAGAATTGACCTCATGATAAAACTGATCTGCTACGGGAAACAACGGTACCAATGAAAATAAAAAAATACAGGCCGGAGGAAGTGCAAGGATGAAATTAAAGGAAATGGCAGCCGCCCGTTCATTAAGTTTCCCATGCCCCACCTGCTGCATAAAAAATCTTACTACATCATAGAGCGAAACACCTTCAAAACCAATTGGCCGGATACGTTTGCTGACACGGATAACAGCCCGTACCAATGGCAACCTGAATATAAATTGTTCAACATCCATGCAGTTCGAAAATAGTTGATTTATTGGATTACTGTATGTTTAAACTATTAAGCCACTGTTGATAAGCTTTTGCATTTTGTGCATGCTCTGTATCTGTAGCTGCAAAAGCATGATAACCGTTGCCATTGGGTTTGGCACAAAAGAATAAATAATCCGTTTGCTTTGGATTGAGCACTGCATCAATGGTTATCTCAGATGCTGTACAGATAGGACCCGGCGGAAGGCCTTTATTTTTATACGTGTTATAAGGCGAAGAAGCAGTTGAATTGATATGAACAAATAAAATACGCTTCAGCGAGAAATCACCTACTGCAAATTTCACGGTAGGGTCGGCACCCAGGTTCATTCCTTTTTTTAACCGGTTAAGATATACACTGGCAATGGTTGGTTTTTCATCATGACGGATGGTTTCTTCTTCTACAATAGAAGCCATCACATATACTTCTTCGGGAGTAAGACCAAGCAGCTTTGCTTTTTGTTTACGTTCTGCCGTCCAAAACTTTTTTCGTTGTTCATTTAATTTTTTGAAAATTGTTTGCGGGCCTGTATTCCAAAGCAATGAATAAGTGTTGGGGAATACAGCAGTCATAATGGCATTGGTATCAAGCCCAAATTTTTTCAATGAATCATTGTTATTAAAATACAGAAGTACAGCGGTAGAATCTGTTTCAAACTTACGGCCAATCAAAGCAGCAAGATCCTTTTTAGTGCGGAGTTTAGTAATGACCAGGTTCACCGGCGTTTGGGAACCATTGCG
>JAYUTS010000219.1:0-2834 GCA_043754995.1 Chitinophagaceae bacterium | reverse complement strand
TGGTAAATTTTTGTTTTAGGTTTTTATGGGATATTAAAAAGGGTTCTCTTATGGTATGGATCAATTTTTCAGGAACTATTTTATCGACAGTACAAATGTAAAAGCAGAAAGGATACCCCCGCAAACCTGTTTTTTGATTTTAAGGGTATCCTTTTTAGGCCATCGAATAGAAAGAAGTGAATAATAATTTTAGAAAGTATAACGGATAGCAAAACCACCCCAGTTGCCGGAGAAACCACCATAGTTGTCGCCATAATCACCAAACTCAAAAGACGGTTGCCAGTCGATTGACATATTGACCGGTGCTCCCTTGAATTTGTAATCCAAACCTAGCACACCATCAATACCAACAACTGAACTTCTGTAATTTGGATAATCTCTGCGCCAGCGATTGTTCCAAAAACCAATATGTGCACCCGGTCCTACATACCATTTTAAACCGGGAGCTCCATTAATGTTGCCATGAAATTCATACAAACCGGTTATACGAACACCATCTTTCCAGAAATAACCAATGCCTTCTAATGCAGCATTGCTTTTAATGAAATGTTTTAAGGTAATGCCTGCACCCGGATAAAATTTTACGCCCAATGCTGTCTTGTAACTGCTGCCTTTGGACTGTGCAAAAATTTGCTGCTGTGCAAATACTGTAAATACCATGGCCAGAATAATAATTTTCTTCATAAAATGTGTCATTTAGATATTGCAGCATTGAAAAAATGGTGCCAAACTTTTGTTATAATCCCCAAAAAGTGCTTTCTGTCCGATTCTGTTACCTTTGCACGCTATGAAGAGTAAGACGTTAAAGAAGGATAAAGTAAATATTATTACCCTTGGCTGCAGCAAGAATATGGTGGATAGTGAAGTGCTCAGCGGGCAGTTACTGGCCAATGAAATTGATGTGGTGCACGAAAGCAGTAAAAAAGATCACAACATTGTTATTGTAAATACCTGTGGGTTTATTGATAAGGCCAAGGAAGAAAGCATCAATACCATTTTACAGCAGGTTGAATTAAAAAGAAGGGGAAAATTAGATAAGGTTTTTGTAACGGGTTGCCTGAGCGAACGTTACAAAAATAACCTCGAAGAATCAATACCCGAAGTGGATGCATTTTACGGCACCATGGAATTGCCTCAAATTTTAAAACAGTTTGAAGCTGATTATAAAACTGAACTTGTTGGCGAACGTTTATTGAGTACACCATCGCATTATGCTTATTTAAAAATCAGTGAAGGTTGTAACCGTACTTGTGCGTTTTGTGCTATCCCTTTAATGCGTGGTCAACATGTAAGTAAGAGCATGGATGACCTGGTGAAAGAAGCAGAAGGATTGGTGAAGAAAGGTGTAAAAGAAGTGATGCTTATTGCACAGGAGCTGACATATTACGGATTAGACCTCTACAAAAAACGCATGTTGGGCGATTTAATGCACCGTTTGGCAGATGTAAAAGGGTTGGAATGGATCCGCCTGCATTATGCATATCCGCATAAATTTCCATTAGATGTGCTGGATGTAATGCGTGAACGGGAGAATATCTGTAATTACCTGGATATGCCTTTGCAACATGCAAGTGATAACATGCTCAAGGCAATGCGTCGGCAAATCACCAGAACTGAAACAGAAGAATTAGTTGCTGCTGTTCGTGAAAAAGTTCCCGGTCTTTGTTTGCGTACCACATTGATCGCCGGTTTTCCCGGTGAAACATTGGATGATATTGAAGAAACAAAACTATTCCTGCAAAAGCAACGGTTCGATCGTGTTGGCATTTTTACTTACAGTCATGAAGAAGGAACAAGCGGATATGAATTGGTTGATGATGTACCTGCAGAAGAAAAAGAACGCAGGGCACAGGAGATTATGGCGGTACAACAGGATATTTCTTATGAACTGAATCAGCAAAAAGTTGGACAAACATTTAAAACCATGATTGATAAAAAAGAAGCAGGTCGTTATTTAGGCCGTACAGAATTTGATAGTGTAGAGGTAGATAATGAAGTGATCATTCACTCCGGTAAAAAATTAAAGATTGGCGACTTTGTAAACGTAAAAATCACCAAAGCTTTTGATTATGATCTGGAAGGGGAGGTGGTATAAACTATTTTTACGAAGGTGCTAAATACATAACCACAACCTTGGCTGGGGCTATGTATTTATAAATAGCTTTTTATGCTGCATAAATTATTTATTTTCTTTTGATTGCTGTGCTGTTTTTTTATCGCCCGGTCCATGCATTCTCCGTTTCATCATATCATCAACTGTTTTATTAAAGAGTTCCAATTGATCGGGGCGGCATAAGGCTCGTATTTCCATGAAATGTTTGTGAAAAGCCAATTCAAATTGTTTTTTATTGGCCACAACGAGGTGAAGAACTGAATCAATTTTTAAACTGTCAGTTACGCCTTCTTTCAACAATGTAAATTTTGCATCCTGTAATTGCTTGTCTTGTTTTCTCAATTCATCCAGTTCTAATTTATGCTGGTCTCTTAGTTGTTTGAGTTGTGCTGCCTGCACTGTATCAAACTTTAATTGTTTAATGATGAATTCAGAATAATGCCGGTTACCGCCATGGCTCGATCGTTTGTAGTTTTTCTTTGCAAACAAAAAATAGAGTGTAGTTGCATTTAACAACAATAAAAGCACAACGGCAATTGTCAGGAATTTCGATTTGTTCATTTCAGGAATATCAGGGTAGTGAGGTATAATTATCTTCTAATTCGTATTCAGTGATCACCGTTTCGATATCAACAGGCTGAGAGCTTATGCTGTTAGTACTCACATTCTCATCACCATTCCAACCAACCACATTGAGCAACAACATAAGGGTGAAAACAGC
>JAYUTS010000218.1:0-15893 GCA_043754995.1 Chitinophagaceae bacterium | reverse complement strand
ACCCTGCACGGCTGGTGATGGGACAAACAGGCGACAGCACTACCATCTCCAACATCAAAAAAGAATTGTATCTCGATCAACCAAAATGGAAACAGTTTTTACTGTATGTAAATGATGTATCGCCTGTTGCCATACACAGTAAAGCGGATATTGATAAAAAACAATTGCAGGGTTTATTTATTGGTGGCGAACAAAATTTTTCCATCAAGGTTCCTTATCTCCGTCGCAGTTATCAAACAAAAAAACAAGTAGGCGAACTGCTCATGGAAGCATTGCCCGGTACCATTCTACTGGCGCTTGCTGCCATGATCATTGCAACATTGCTCGGCGTTTTTCTGGGTGTAATTGCTGCAGTTAAAAAAGATACCTGGATGGATACATCGGCTGTGTTCAGCAGCATCATTGGAATTTCAGCACCTTCTTTTTTTATGGGAATAGTGATTGCTTATATATTTGGATTTGTACTGAGCAAATACACTGGCTTAAACATGACCGGCAGTTGGTTTGATGTAGATGTACAAACAGGCGAACATTATTATACCTTACAAAACTTAATTCTTCCGGCTCTTACATTAGGGATTCGTCCATTAGCGATTATTACACAGCTTACAAGAAGTTCTATGCTGGATGTATTAAACCAGGACTATGTGCGTACTGCTTATGCAAAAGGATTAAGCAGGAGGGTAGTGATATGGAAACATGCCTTACGCAATGCATTGAATCCTGTGATCACTGCTGTTACAGGTTGGTTTGCAGAATTACTGGCTGGTGCTTTTTTTGTTGAATATATTTTTGGATGGAAAGGAATTGGTAAAGTAACTGTTGATGCCCTGGAGAAATTAGATTATCCTGTTGTGATGGGTAGTGTATTGTTAAGTGCATTCATTTTTGTATTGATCAATATGCTGGCAGATGTGTTGTATGCGGTAGTTGATCCGAGAGTGAGAGTAGGGTAGAGATGTACGATGTTTGATGTTCGATGTACGCCCCGTCAGACGGATATAATAAAAACGATTAGCTTAAATCAAAACCATATGCGTTTCATTCTTCTGTCTTCAATTCTTCTGTTGTTATTTTCCTGTAACGAAAAGCCAACTGCCCCAACTGTTGCTGATTATTTTAATTATGGCGATAGTGGCGTGCAATCAGGTGGTGTGCGAATGATTCCTATCACAACACCTGTCGGCGAATTCAACGTATGGACCAAACGTTTTGGCAATAACCCAAGAATTAAAATTCTGTTATTACATGGCGGTCCTGCTATGACGCATGAATATATGGAATGCTTTGAAAGTTTTTTTCCGAAGGAAGGGTTTGAATTTTATGAGTACGATCAGTTGGGTTCTTACTACAGCGATCAGCCCAAAGACAGCAGTCTATGGACAACAGAACGTTTTGTAAAAGAGGTAGAACAGGTAAGAAAAGCAATAGGTGCCAATAGCAGTAACTTTTATGTGCTGGGTAATTCATGGGGCGGAATACTTGCAATGGAATATGCATTAAAGTATCAGCAACATCTGAAAGGATTGATTGTTGCCAATATGGTAGCAAGTGCACCGGAGTATGGAAAGTATGCGAATGAAGTATTGTCGAAACAAATGGATACAGCTGTGCTTGCAGAAATTAGGGCGATTGAATCAAAAAAGGATTTTGCTAATCCACGTTACATGGAATTGTTGTTGCCAAATTTTTATAAAAAACATTTATGTCGTTTAGAAGAATGGCCGGATGGTTTTAACCGAACAATGAAACATGTTAATGGCGAAATCTATACCATGATGCAGGGCCCATCTGAGTTTGGTATTGCAGGAAGATTGGCAACATGGGATATTAAAAGCAGACTGAAAGAAATTAAAGTGCCCACACTTATGATTGGTGCCAAACATGATACCATGGACCCCAAAGCAATGGAAGAACAAAGCAAACTGGTGCAGAAGGGACGTTATCTTTATTGCCCCAACGGAAGTCATTTAGCCATGTGGGACGATCAACAGGTGTTTATGAATGGCGTAATTAGTTTTATTAAAGATGTTGATGCAGGTGTTTTGTAATCAATTTTTCATATTAGTTGATCAAAAACAAGAAGCCGCCTGGAAAGGCAGCTTCTATCAACAACCGACCGATTAAACGATTAGATTTATGAGCATACTACATCCATTTCGAGAGATATAAATTGTACTCTTTCCGCAATTCATTTACCACTTTTTCAAACATTTTAAATTCGTCTTCCAGTTGTTCATGTTCCAAGGCAAGAACTTTTTCCGTGTGTAAATTATAGCTCATTTCATGCAGCGTATTTTTGTGCGTATGTTCGTTAATATTATGACTAAGGATGTCAATATTATTCCGCTGAATAATGAACTGGTTCTGGAAATGTTCTACACCCTTTAAAACTTCAGTGTTTTTATTTTTCTTTACTATTTCGGCCAGCCATTTTTCAAGAATATCAAGTTCACTGTCATAAAAGTCAAGTGAGTGCAACCATTCCTGGTGCTCAGTATTGCTATGTGAAACTGTAAGATAACTCATGCGTTTATGGTTTAAAGGTTCAGGTCTTTATTATCGATTCCAAAGTTGAACGACATGAAGCAAATAAACCATGATGGTGGTCAGCACTTTACCTGAGATATTTCATGCAAAAATTGAGAGGGCTATTTAATAATCACTTCCTTCACTGCATGCTCATTGAACATTTCATTGATGCGGTTACGGATTTTTTCCCGTTGAAAAATCAACTCCTGTTTTAACGGAGCCATTGTAGTAGTAATGATGAGCTGATGATTGATGAGCTTAATATCTTCCGTGTATTTGGCAATGGTTTTGCCCATGAGTTCTTCCCAAACATCTTTTATTTCTAAAGCCCTCACTCTTTGTTTGAGTTTGCTTTTTTCTAAAAACTGCTGCATGGCTTCCTGGATGGATACTTCACTCATAGAATAAAGGTAAATGATAATTAATTGCTACAACTGCAGCACCTGCACTTTCATTCCAAGTTCCTCAAATGCATTGATCATCCGTTGCTGATGGGTATCAGTTAAGAATACCTGTCCGCCATGATGAGTACATACATAAGAAAGCAGGTTATGCATCCGCTGTTCATCTAGCTTTTCAAACACATCATCTAACAACAGGAGCGGAGCAAAACCTTTGTGTTGCTTCAATGTTTCTGCTTCGGCCAGTTTTAAACTAAAGAGTAAACTTTTACGTTGACCTTGAGATGCTGTTTGTTTAAAAACTTCATCATCCAGTTTAAAGTTCAAATCATCTTTATGAATACCGGTTGAAGTGCGTTGCAGCAGGTAATCCCGTTCTCTGGTATGTTGCAGCAATTGCTTAAAAGGTTCCAGCATCAACTGGCTTTGGTATTGTACCTGAACCGCTTCGTGTTTGCCTGCAATGATCTTATAAAAAGCAATCACTGCCTCATTGAACTTTGGAAGAAAACCCAGGCGTTTGTTATGAATAAAATTTCCGGCAGCCAGCAGTTGTTCGTCCAATACTTCAAGCAAGGCAGCATTTCTTGTTTGTGTTTGCGCAGCCGATTTCAAATAGCTGTTGCGTTGCTGCAATACTTTGTTATAGATGATGAGTTGCTGCAGGTATTCTGAATCAAGTTGAGAAAGCAATGTATCTAAAAACCTGCGACGTTCCTCACTGCCTCTGATAATGAGTTCCACATCATCCGGCGCAATCACTACGCAGGGATATTTGCCGATATGCTGGGAAAATTTTTCATAAGCAGCTCCATTGCAGGTCACTTCTTTTTTCCCGTTTTCACGAAGGATGATGGTTGTATTGATTTCTTCATCCGCCTCTTTCAAAATTCCTTCAATACGAAAACCAGCGGCACCATGAAGAATATTGTTACTGTCAATCCCTGAAAAATAGCTTTTCGTAAAACAGAGATAATGAATAGCATCGAGCAGGTTGGTCTTGCCAATACCATTAGGGCCGGTGAGGGCTACAATGCTTTCATCAAACACAAAACGTTGATGGGCATAGTTTTTAAACTGGGTGACTGTAATAGACTTCAGCGAAAGCATGAGCTGCAAGATAAGGAGGAAGTAAGAAGTATGAGGTAGGAGGAAGGAAGTAAGAAGTAGGAATTAAGAAGTAAGAAGGTAGAGTTTGGCACACAGAGGCACGGAGTACACAGAGTGGTTAATCCCCTCCCTGGAGGGGTGGCATTATGCTACACTTAGTAATGATCAAAGGGGTGGGTTGTTGAATAGAGATCATAATGTACAAGAGTGCGACGCCAATGCATATAAATCAAGGCAAAACAGCCGGTTACATAAAAATCCACACTTGAAAATCCGCATTCTGAAATTGACCCCGTACCCTTATCTTTGCCACTCTAAAAAAAATTACGACGTGGCCACTAAATTCACAAAAGAAACTTACTTATACTGGTACGAGCTCATGCTTTTACTCCGTCGGTTTGAGGAAAAAGCAGGTCAGCTTTATGGTATGCAAAAAATCCGGGGTTTCTGCCATCTTTATATCGGGCAGGAAGCTATTGCTGCGGGATGTATGACGGCAACCCGTGGAGAAGATAAAATGATTACTGCTTACCGGGATCATGGCCTGGCAATAGCCAAAGGCGTGAGTGCAAAAAGTTGCATGGCAGAATTGTATGGTAAGGCAACCGGTTGTTCAAAAGGAAAGGGTGGCAGTATGCACTTTTTTGGTGTAGATGTTGGCTTCTTTGGTGGTCATGGAATTGTGGGTGCACAAATTGGTACAGGTGCAGGATTGGCTTTTGCTGAAAAGTATAAGGGTACCGATAATGTGTGTCTTACTTTTTTTGGTGATGGTGCTGCACGCCAGGGAATGTTGCATGAAACATTCAACCTTGCGATGTTATGGAAATTACCTGTGGTTTTTATTTGTGAAAATAACAACTATGCAATGGGTACTTCGGTTGAACGTACCAGTAATGTAGTTGATATTTATAAACTGGCAGATGCTTATGATATGCCGGCCGACAGTATTGACGGGATGGATCCTGAAAGCGTACACGAAGCAGTCATTCGTGCTGTAAACCGTGCAAGAAAAAAGGAAGGGCCAACTTTAGTGGAGATCAAGACCTATCGTTATAAAGGTCATTCCATGAGTGATCCGCAGAAATACCGCTCTAAAGAAGAAGTAGAAGAGTACAAAGAAAGAGACCCCATTGAAACATCAAAACGAAAACTGATTGATGTGTTTGGTGTAAGCGAAGCTGATATTGAAGTGATCAATGAGCGTGTAAAAGCTGAAGTGGAAGAGAGCGTGCAATTTGCTGAAGAAAGCCCATGGCCCGATGCAGATGAATTGCTGAAGGATGTATATGTTGATCAGAATTATCCGTTCATCATGGATTAATAAGATGAGTGGAGCGTCATTAACACGGTACAAATAAATCAAATAACAAGAATTAATACAAAATGTCTGAAACAAAAAAAACAACTGCAGAAGAGTTAAACGAAGTGCATGCCATTAAAAAAGCTAAAGATTTTTGGGGTCGTTTTTCAAAGCCCATTACTTTTATTGGCGGATTGGTGATCTTACTGGCAGGGGGTTATCTGATCTATAAAAATTTCTTCAGCTCTCCTAAAGAGAAGAAAGGAATTGAGGCTATGACCCGTGCTGAAGTTTATTTTGGAATGGATTCACTGGATCTTGCTTTGAATGGTGATGGATCATCAGCAGGTTTTTTGAAGATCATGAAAACATACAGTGGTACAAATGCAGCCAATCTTGCACATTATTATGCAGGTTCTATTTATCTGCGTAAAGGCGATTTCAAGAATGCCATTAAATACCTCGAAGATTTTTCAACGGATGCTACTCAAATACAGAGTGCAGCATGGCGCATGCTGGGCGATGCCTATATGAGCACAGATAAAAAAACGAAAGGTGCCGAGTTATATGAAAAAGCAGGTAAGCTCAATGAAAAAGATGAATACACTTCATCAGAAAACCTGTTCCGTGCAGCGATGGCTTATGAAGCCATCGGAAAAAAAGAAAAAGCAGCCGATATGCTGAAGACCATCAAAGAAAAATACCCAAAATCGACATCAGGCGGATTGGCAGATAAATATCTTGCCCGTTTAGGAGTATTGAACAATGATTAATTAAACAACGCTCAACCAATTGTTATGGCAGAGGTTAGCAATAGTAATTTATATCAGTTGAAAGCAGGCACTCATGATTTTTCGGGTGCCTGTGTTGTGTTGGTACGCACCGAGTGGAATGCAGTGATTGTGGATGAACTGGAAAAAGGTTGCAGAAACAAACTGCAGGAATTTGCTGTAAAAGAAATTGTGACCGTTACTGTTCCCGGTGCAGTTGAAATTGCCTTTGCCGTAAGAACCTATTGGGAAAATAAATCAAGACATATTAATACTCGTCCACATGCTTTTATTACACTGGGTTGTGTAGTGAGAGGTGATACACCGCATTTCGATTATGTATGCAAAGCTGTAACAGATGGTGTAACCCATTTGAACTTAAACATTGATGTACCAACCATACTCGGCGTGCTTACAGTGGAAAATCAACAACAGGCTGAAGAGCGGATTGGCGGTAAGCATGGCCACAAAGGTGAAGAGAGTGCTGTTACTGCATTAAAAATGATTGCATTGAATTTATCTTTAAAGAAATAACTTGCTATCTGTGGTAGATGAGAAAACCGGAAGCTGTTTTATCTTCTTCCCGTCTTACTTCCTTCCCGGCATACTATTTTTACCTGCTTATAGTTTTACTTATCATGACTATTCAATTATTTATCCCTTGCTTTGTTGATCAGCTTTATCCGCATACCGCTTTTAATATGGTAAAGGTGTTGGAGAAGCTGGGCTGCACAGTGCACTACAATACCAATCAAACCTGTTGCGGACAACCGGCTTTTAATGCCGGGTTCCACAATGAATGTAAAGATGTGGCTGGTAAATTCATTAAAGACTTTTCAGGTACTGATTATATTGTTGCACCCAGCGCATCCTGTGCTGGTTTTGTCCGTAATTATTATGGTAAGATCTTCGATAACTCGTCGATGCACAACGAAGTGAAGGACTTGAATAAACGACTGTTTGAATTCAGCGAGTTTTTAACTGATGTATTAAAAGTTGATGATCTTGGTGCAAAGCTCGAAGGCAAAGCAACCTATCACGACAGTTGTGCTGCATTGCGTGAGTGCAAGATCAAAGAAGCACCTCGCAAACTATTGAGTAAGGTGCAGGGATTGGAACTGGTTGAAATGCATGATGTAGAAACCTGTTGTGGTTTTGGCGGAACCTTTGCTGTTAAATTTGAACCCATCTCTATTGCTATGGCCGATCAGAAAGTAAACAATGCATTGGCAACAGGTGCTCAATACATGATCTCTACTGATCTGAGTTGTTTGATGCACCTCGATGGATATATTAAACAGAAAGGACACAATCTTAAAACCATGCATCTTGCTGATGTATTAGCGAATGGATGGTGAAAGCCTCATCGCCACCGAAGTTGTCATTCGGGGTTTTAAAACATGAGGTGTGGCTTTAAAACTTTACTTATTTTTAAGCGTGAATTTTATTTTTAACTTAATCGTCCCCCTTTAGGGGATAGGGGCTTACTTCTATGGCTTATTGGTTAGTAAAATCAGAACCGTTTAAATATAGTTTTGATCAATTGATAAAAGATCAACAAACCACCTGGGATGGTGTACGCAACTATGCTGCACGTAACAATCTCCGGGATATGAAAAAAGGGGATGAAGTGTTTTTTTATCACAGTAATGAGGGATTAGAAATTGTAGGAATAGCGAAAGTGGCCAAAGAAGCTTACCAGGATCCAACAACAACAGAAGAAGCATGGTTGGTGGTTGATCTAAAGCCGGTTCGCAAAATAAAAAAGCCAGTTACGCTTGCACAAATGAAAACAGACAAACGGTTAGCGAATATGGATTTATTACGTCTAGGTCGGTTGAGTGTAGGCAAGGTTGCAGATGCTGAATGGGAAGTGGTGCTGGAACTGGCAGGGGAGTAACAAATATTTTCCTAAATAGCAAATAAGATGAAAAGTGAAAAAGTAAAACAATTCTTAGATTATATCCCTTTTCTAATTCTATTAGTTGAAGCTGTTATTTTAATTTGGGATGTTATAACAACTGAATATCTTATTTCTTGGCAACACTATCTTGGGTTATTCTTATTAGTAATAGTTGCTGGCCTTTTCTTTTGGAAACATAAAGCCGGGGTCTTAGCATTAGCCTTTATTCTGCTCCTTGGTGTTTTAGGTTTAATCTCTTTTGATATTGCGATTACTACAATAACTATTGGAAAAAGTGGAGGTTTTGTTTTTTTTCACGTACAACCAATCTTTGTTTTGTGGATTCTCATTCACGTAATAATTTCTAGACGGCTCTACTTCGGGATTGCTTCAAAAAAATATTGGGCTGATTTAAAGACAGAGTTAATAGGTAATAGGCCATAACGAAGGTGCCATTTTCAATCTGGCTTTCTTTTTTCTTTAACAAATGTCTTCGGTTACATTTTGCTTTTAGTAGTATCAATGAAAGATTCTGTTGCAAAAGAATCTGTTCTCCTTTCAGGATACATCAGCAGTTGAATGATTTGCATCGCCGGCAAATGAATTCAGCAATTACTCCGCTGCTCCTGCATCTTGTTTTACTTTATTAATCATTCATCAAAAACATTTCAAAATGAAAAAAATCATTTTGGCTGCCATCCTTCTGGCAGCCCTGGGCGGAGCTTTGTACTATTATCAGCAAACAACAAAAACATCCGTTCCTTCCTCAACTGCTTATCAGCAAACAATTATCGGCGAATGGAAAATTGATTCGGTAGCATCACCAAAACCTGCTGACAATATTGTGCTACTGGCAATGGATACTAATTTTTTGAAGTATCATTTTCAGTTTAAGGAAGATGGCAGCATTACACAACTTCTGGGCGATAGTATTGTTCCGGTGAAACTTGGCTATGAATGGAAAGACAGTGCCAACCTTGTTTTTAAAGAAGGTGACTCTCTTTCTGAAAAAAATCCTGTACAGATTCTCACTTTAAGGAAGGAACAGTTTTCTATTATGAGTGCAGACAGCTCGGTATTCTATTTTAAAAAGCAGAGCCGCTAACAAGCAATTTGTTTAGTGTCGTAGAATTTATAACCCCGGCTTTTAAGTCGGGGTTTCTATATTTTCATTCAACAACTTCATAAACTCTGCCCGTTGAATCATTCTTGCTCCCAAACTTTCCAGGTGTTGTGTATAAACCTGGCAATCGATCAGCAAGACTCCTTCTTTTTGTAAATGTTGTACAAAGGCAATGAATGCATATTTGCTTGCATTGCTCACTTTGGCAAACATACTTTCGCCAAAGAATAGTTTGCCCATCCGGATACCATATAATCCACCAACTAATTCTTCTCCCTGCCATGCTTCAACGCTCACAGCATGACCCAATTGATGTAATTCTGAATAAGCTTCTTCAATTTCATTGGTGATCCATGTGCCTTCCTGTCCTTTTCTTTTTTGCATTCCGCAATGACGCACCACTTCCGTAAATGCTTTGTTCATTGTTAGTTTAAATGCTCTTCGCTTCATCAATTGCTGCATACTTTTGCTTACATATAGTTGCTGTGGAAATAAAACAAAACGGGGATCGGGGCTCCACCAAAGAGGTGGCTCATCGTCATTAAACCAGGGAAAGATACCACTGCGATAAGCCAGTAACAAACGTTCACTGCTGAGATCACCACCCATGGCCAGCAATCCATCACTGGCTGCTTTTTCAACTGGTGGAAACCAAAGCTCATCTGTTAATACTCGTAAAGGCATTTGTAAAATAAAAGGAAAGGAAGCGAAGAAAAAAATTCAGGCAATCACTTCAACAGTTGCACTTATGCCCCTGTCGGTAATGGCATCACATAAAGGTTTCAATTCATCATAAGACCCGTTTTTTACAGCGTATTTGCCTTTTGTATGAATGATCCATGCACATTGCTCGGCTTGTTCCTGTGTATGATCGCAGAGATCTATCAGTGTTTCAATTACCCATTCAAATGTATTCACTTCATCGTTCCACATAATTAAACGACAGGGTTCTTCTACATCGGTGAGCACATCTGTTTCAACCAGTTCTTTTGTATGTGTGTTGGATTTGATCATTACAACTGCAAATTTAAAAAGAGAAATTCAATAAACAATTCCTTCATATTACACAAGCAACGAATTACCATCAAATCTTGTCATATTTGCATCTTAGCAACAATTTCATGAAATTTCGCCTCATCAACCGAAAAAAAGGACAGGAAACTGCTTCTCCCGAAGGGAAGGCAATTGTTCTTTCCATCAATTCAAATAACAGAGGTCTTGATTTTTTAGTGGAATTGTTTCAGCATGTTCGGCCGGCTGATGCAAAAAATACAGCAGATGCTGAATTAAAATTCAAAGCCTTCCTGTTCCAGTTGCAGGATGATAAGTCGTTGCTTTTTTCACTTCGCCGGGCTTTGCTATCGCAGTTCAACAAAAGTGATATCACTACAGCTTTATGTGAAAGCGGGCTCATCAGCTCAAGAGGTTTTATACAGGAACTGAGCTCTAAACTAAAACACAAGATTATTCCCCCACTACTCAAACCAACCGATTTTCTGTTTGTGTTTGACCGCATCTTTTACAAACGGAATGACTATGTATGGATTGAGAATATTGATATCAACCTTTGGATCCGGTTTTTTGAAATGATTGGAATTGAAGTCAATCTTTCAGAACCGCAATTGATCAAACAACTATCCTATTCAATGCAGGTGTTATCGTACCGGTTAACGATGATGGGCTTAGAAAAAGAAATTACCCGCCAATATGATGAAGTAAATGATGCTGTTTTCCCTTTCCTTGAACAGAACAGATTAGTGAACCTGTTGATTGAAAAAAAACAGAAGCTGCATACAGAACATGAACAAAAGCTGATCCTGGAAGGAATTGCAGAGTCGCTGCATAATTGTTTGCAAAGTATTAAATGGATCAAGGAACAACGAAGAGTATCAGGTACCAGTTTAGCCGAAACTTTTTTGCTTACCCGGATGGAGCAGCATGTAGAACGCATTTTTATGGTACTGGATGCATTGGATAATGATCACCAGTTTAATACCCGGCGTTTTATTCATTATTTCATTACCGTTATCCGTAACCAAAACAGGAAAAACAGTTTGGGTGAATTCCTTTCGCAAAACCTGGGGTTGTTAGCCTACCAGATATCAGAACATGGCGGTAAACGTGGTGATACATTTATTACCAAAACAACGAAAGAATTTTATAAGCTCTTTGTAAGCGCAATGGGAGGTGGTATAATCATTTCGTTTATAGCCATTTTAAAAAATCTACTTGTAAAAGTTACTGTTGCACCTTTCTGGCATGCGGTGTTATACAGTACGAATTACAGTATGGGTTTTTTATTGATCCAATTTACAGGTTCAACTTTAGCAACCAAACAACCTGCTTTTACTGCATCGGCCGTTGCAAGTTCATTAGATAGTACCAAATTGCAGGGCCGGCCTGATTTGACTAACCTGGTTGTAACCATTGCACAGGTTTCAAGGAGCCAGTTGGCATCTTTTGCAGGAAACTTGTTAGTTGTATTTCCATTGACTTATTTACTTGCAATGTTTTTCTTTGAAGCAACAGGAACAAAGATTGCAGCAGGTGCAGATGCATTGGCTTTATTAAATGCACAGCATCCGTTTAAAAGTCTTGCATTATTGTATGCCTGTTTCACCGGTTTCTTTTTATTCTTAAGTGGATTGATTGCAGGATGGGTTGAAAATTATGTAGTGTATGCACAGTTGCCTCAACGCATCAGGCTGCATCCTTTTTTACATCATAACCTTGGCAAAAGACAGATGAGGTGGCTGGTGAATACGGTTGAAAATAAACTGGGATCAATAGCCGGCAGTGTATCACTTGGTTTCTTTTTGGGTATGGCAGCATTTATTGGTAAAACATTCGGAATACCATTTGATATACGGCATATCACCATATCTGCAGGTAATACAGCCATTGGATTTTTTGGAATGGAAGGGCTGGTTGATTATCGCTTTCTCTCAATGATACTGCTTGGTGTAAGTCTTATTGGATTTCTCAACTTCTTTGTAAGTTTTGGATGTGCATTTTATGTGGCAGTAAAATCGAGGGGAATCCGTTTGAAAGATTATCCTGAATTTTTAGGCTTGCTGTGGCGCCATTTACGCAAATATCCGGCTGATTTTGTAAGACCTCCCCGCGGCTGAATTTTCAAATAAAAGAGAAAGAAAAATTTTGTAAAAATATTTCACCCCCTATCTTTGCACTCCTTTAATGGGAGCATAGCTCAGTTGGTTCAGAGCATCTGCCTTACAAGCAGAGGGTCCGCGGTTCGAGCCCGTGTGCTCCCACAAAGAAACCCCGAAGTAATTCGGGGTTTCTTTTTTATTTTCTTCACCATCATCGAAGATGTCCGAAACTTTTTTAATACGATACTTTAATATAACCGTATCCTTCGGCTTGTTTTTTTACAAGTTCAAAAACACCATCGGGAACAATGGTTACTCCCGTTAATAACTGTCCTTTTTCAATTTTATGCACTTTCATGGCCTGTTCACAAACAACAAAACTTGCTTTCTTTTCTGCAGCCAGTTTTTGAACGGCATTGCTTACTGTAGATTTCTCCTGTACAATCATGCTTAATGACATCCCATAGTAAACCACTACAATTTTTGCTTCAGGATTGGAAGCAGTAATCAGGTTGATCATACGTATAACACGTTGGTGAACCATTGTGTCGGCCGATGTAACATCAAACACCACATTGTAAGGTTGCGTTTGTGCCAACAACTGGCTGCTCAATAGTACAATTGCTGCAAGAAGTAATATGCGTTTCATAACGGAATATTTTAAGATACATAAGGTAAACATTCTTTTTGTAAAATCAGCGTATTACAGGAGTAAACATTTTATTGTTGTTTATCGGGCATTCAAAACAAAACCCTGGGAGTGAGAATAGTTTAAAATAATTTCAATAAGACAGGCTGCCTTCTCCGAACCTATGAAAATAAAATCGTTAGTTGTACAACATATACTTTTTCCGCATGGTCTTATATTTCGATAACCCCGGTTCCCAGGAGTTCTGAATTTCTCTTACCGTTTTTCCGGCAATGATTTGTTTTTTGAAATCGTAAGTGCCTGCAAGCTTATCAATATCTCCCATCTGTTTACTTTGGCTTTTATCAAAAAACTTTTCTTTCACAGGGTATGCTTTATACAATTCCATCATCCACTGCAGTTGTATTCTTTTCGATTGAACAAGTTTGTTGATATTGTAATCTCTTAAATCAATACCATAACAAACTTCATTCATATGCAGTGGTGTTTCACTCATGCCCGGAATACTCAGCGGTGTAAACGAAAAACGATATTGATTTTTTAATGCGGGGCTGCCTAATACTGTAAATGGCATATATGTACCCCGTCCTAAGTTGAGGACAGTGCCTTCAAACAAACAAACAGAAGGGTAGAGCATAATGCTTTGTTGTGTATTGAGGTTGGGAGATGGTTTTACAGGTAATGTATAAAGCATGTCATGATTGTAATTGGCAACTGTTATGATCTTCAGTTTACATTTCAGTTTTGTTTGCATCCAACCTTCGCCATTGATCATTTGTGCAAACTCAGCAATGGTCATGCCATGAGCAATAGGGATGGGGAACTGACCGATCCCTGATTTTAAACGCATATCAAGCACCGGGCCATCTACTAAATATCCGTTGGGGTTAGGCCGGTCTAAGATCAACAGCTCCTTATTATTTTCTGCACAAGCTTCCATTACATCTCTTAATACATTGATGTAAGTATAAAAGCGGCAACCTACATCCTGGATATCGAAGATCATAATATCTACATTCAACAGATCTTGTTTGGATGGTTTACGTTTAGCGCCGTATAAAGAAATGATTTGGATGCCAGTTGCTGAATCTTTTTCATCACTCACTTTGGCACCATTGCTTGCATTGCCCCTGAAACCATGTTCGGGCCCAAATACTTTTACAATATGAATACCCACTGAAAGTAAACTATCCACCAAATGTTTTTTGCCGATAATGGTTGTTGGGTTTGCAAGTAAGGCAACACGTTTGCCTTTTAAGTAGGGGAGATATTTTTCAGTTTGCTCAGCACCAGTTATGATGCGATTTTTATTACTGTTCGATAGCGGATGGGCGTTAAACCAGTTGTCACTACTTAATAAAAGAAAGAAGACAAAAATTAATTTCATAATCAAATTTAATGTTATTTCTGAAGCGCCTCGTTCTAATAGCTGTGTAAATCTGCGGCTAAATATGTGAATGATGTAAGATTTCAAAATAATCATATAACAATGGGCAGTACCGTTGGGTTTACTTTTATTATGTTATCCTATGACATGTGTCATAGGGTTCCTCTTATAATTCATTTTATGACGTTCAACGCAACATTTACTTACGCAATCGTCTTTTTAAGCCTTGTTTTATCTTGTAATACAAGTAAAAAAAAAAGTTGCCTGTTGATGATTCCTCAACCTATGACCTGAATAATCCTTTTGTAATCGGACTGCCAGCCGGTTTGGATGAAATATCGGGTATTGTTTACTATCCAAAGGATACTGCTTTGTTTGCGATTAAGGATGAGGATGGTTTTTTTTATAAAATCTATTTAAACAACAATACGGTTATTAAAAGTTGGCGCTTTGATAAAAAAAGAGATTTTGAGGAATTGGTTCTTCATGACAGTATTTTCTATGTTCTGATAAGCAATGGGAACATTGAATCAATAAAATTTGGAGGGAATGATTCCATTATAACCTACAGATCGCAATTTCCCGACTCAACCAGTAAAAATGAATTTGAAGCAATGTATTACGACGATAGTTTGCAAATGCTCATCCTCTTATGTAAAAATTGCGATGGAGATGGAAGTAAAATGCTAACAGCCTGGGGATATAATATTTCTACTCAAACTTATACTCCTGCTCCATACACTATTGATCCGTCTTCAATTGCTCAGAAGCTTGGAGATGAAAAAATAAAATTGAGGCCTTCAGGCGCTGCAATTAATCCTGTAACCAATGAACTCTATATTTTGGCTTCACTAAATAATTTAATCATTATTACTGACAGGAATGGGAAATTAATCGATGTCCTTAAACTTGACCCTTCAATATATAAACAACCGGAAGGGATTGCATTTACTCCATCTGGCGATCTGATCATTAGTAACGAATTTGTTGAAAATAGCCCGGCAAACATTTTGTATATCAAGAATAAAAAGAAAGCGTTATGAAAAGGTTGTGCATTGCCATAAGCTATGTATTTTTTTTACAACTATTTTCAGTTGCCCAGGATAGTATGCAAGCCAGGATCATTTTAATTGGTGATGCCGGGCAATTAATCAATAGAAAAGGTGCCGTACTTAATGCCGTTAAAAAAAATATAATACTTACTGAAAAAACAACCATCATTTACCTGGGAGATAACCTTTATAAAGCAGGGTTACCGGATAATTCTTCATCCACTTATAAAAAAGCGAAAGCACCACTTGATTCACAAATACAGATTGCAGCAAACAGCAAGGCGAAAGTTTTTTTTATTCCTGGTAATAATGAATGGGCACTTGGAGGACCTGATGGGTATGAATCTGTTTTAAGACTACAATCTTTTATTGATCAGGCAGGCAATGAAAATATAAAATTGTTGCCGGGGGAAGGGTGCCCGGGCCCCGTTGAAGTAAAGATATCTGACGATGTTACTTTAGTGGTAATGGATAGTCAATGGTGGTTACACGAAGGAGATAAGCCCGGCGTGGAATCTGACTGTCCCTATAAAACAAAATTTGAAGTATT
>JAYUTS010000217.1:0-6366 GCA_043754995.1 Chitinophagaceae bacterium | reverse complement strand
AAAAATTCAAAAGAGAAAATACTATATGTTATTTAAAGATTTCATCATCATCATTGGTAAAAAATGAAACCCCACTAAGAATAGCGGGTTTTTTGTTCTTAGCAAACAATCGATTACGACCACTTACACTTGCGGCGCTGCGGATAGAATTTCTTCACCACTGCCGGAAGCATATTTTTTGAAATTAGTTATAAACTGTTCAGCCAAAGACTTTGCTTTTGTGTCATAAGCTGTTTTATCTGCCCATGTATTTTTAGGATTCAAGATAGTTGATGGAACTCCTTCGCAAGCAACAGGAATGGCAAGATTAAAGATTGGCATGTTTTCAAACGCAACATTTTTCAACTTTCCATTCAATGCAGCACAAATCAATGCCCTGGTGTATGCAAGTTTTATACGTTGTCCTATACCGTAACTTCCACCCGTCCAACCTGTATTGATCAGCCACACATTTACTTTATGTTCTTTCATTTTGCGTCCAAGCATTTCAGCATATTTTGCGGGATGTAAAGGAAGAAAGGGTGCTCCGAAACAAGAGCTGAATGTACTCTTGGGCTCCGTAACACCAGCTTCGGTTCCTGCAACCTTTGCAGTATAACCGCTGATGAACTGGTACATTGCCTGGCCTTCTGTTAACCTGGCTATAGGTGGCAATACACCGGTAGCATCACATGTTAAAAAGAAAATATTAGTTGGTAAACCTGCAACTGCAGGGTTCAATGCGTTGCTGATATAGTGCAACGGATAACTTACTCTTGTATTTTCAGTAATCGTTTTGCTGCTGAAATCAATTTGATCTGTGCCTTTAATAAAATTGATATTCTCAACCAATGCACCGGGTTTGATGGCATGAAAAATTTCCGGTTCTTTTTCTTCACTCAAATCAATACACTTGGCATAACAGCCACCTTCAAAATTAAAAACAGAATCTTCATCCCATCCGTGTTCATCATCACCAATCAGTTTACGGGCAGGATCAGCACTTAATGTTGTTTTACCTGTTCCACTCAAACCAAAAAATACAGCTACATCACCTGCCTGTCCAACATTGGCGCTGCAATGCATACTTAACACTTTTCTGTTTTGAGGAAGAATATAGTTGAGAACAGTAAAAATGCCTTTTTTCATTTCGCCCGTGTAACCACTCCCGCCAATTAAAATCATTTTATGTTTAAAACTTACAACGGAGAAATTGCTGCTGCGTACACCATCTGTTTCAGGGCTGGCAAAAAAATGAGGAGCCTGAATAATATGCCAGTCTGCGTCAAAATTTTCCAGTTCATCTTCGGTAGGGCGGAGAAATAAATTATAAGCAAACAAATTACTCCATGGATTTTCATTGATCACCCGAATATTCAGCCGGTAGGTTGGTTCAGCACAGGCATAAGCATCTCTTACCCAAATTTCATCTCTCGTACTAAGATAATCCATCATCTTCTTGTAAAGAATATGGAAATATTTTTCATGAATTGGTTGATTAAAATCATTCCAGTGAACCGTATCTTTTGTTAATTCATCGTTCACAATAAATTTATCTTTTGGTGAACGGCCTGTAAACTTTCCCGTGTTGATACACAAGGCACCGGTATCATTATAAACTCCCTGGCCACGGGCAATGGTTTGCTCGCATAATTCTTCGGGGTTGAGTTGGTAATGGATATTGTCTGAATGCTTTAAACCAAGTTTAATGAGCTTCTGCTCAGGGAAAAAAAGACCGGGGATCGACATAGCAAGGGTGAATTTTTTATATTAAGATCAAAAGTAAAGTCTAAACAAGAACTAAAAAAATTCCGAAGCCGTTTGCGATTAGAGGATATTCTGTATTTCATCTGTATCAATAGATTATTTTCAATAAAGTGATCGGCAAAGGGTAATTGTTTAAAAAAAATCTAATCCGCAATAGATGGTTTATAAACTTTATCCAAACGATTGTTAGTTTTTCACTTTCTGTGGATTATTTAATATCAGAATTGGGTGGGCAGTACCGAAATGCTATTTTGCAGCATCTAAAACAATTGCGATGAAATTTCAACCCACCAAGCCAGAATTGTTCACAAAGAACCGTGAGCGCTTTATCAAATCAATGCTTCCAAACTCAATTGCCATTTTTGTAAGCAATGATGAATGGCCCATGAATGCAGATGCCTTGCATGCATTTAAACAAAACAGCGATCTCTTTTGGCTCAGTGGTATTAACCAGGAAGACAGCATGGCCATTCTGTTCCCTGATAATCCTGATCCAAAATACCGGGAAGTGCTGGTACTCGTTCGCCCGAATGAATTAAAGGAAAAATGGGATGGCAAAAGATTGCGTGCAAATGAAGCAAGATCCATTTCAGGAATACAAACTATTGTTTGGTTAGATAGTATTGATGGGTTACTTCAGCCCTGGATTCATTTGGCCGACAGCATTTATTTAAGCAGTAATGAGAATGACAGAAAAGCTTCTCTTATCCGCAGCAGAGATTATCGTTTCATTGATGAAATGCAACACAGGTATCCCTTGCACAATTTCCAGCGTGCAGCAAAAATCATGAAAGAACTGCGTGGAGTAAAAACTGCTGAGGAAGTAGAGCTGATACAAAAAGCAATTGATATAACCGAATTAACATTCCGCCGGTTGTTGCAATTCATTAAACCGGGTGTAATGGAAAATGAAATTGAAGCTGAGATCTATCATTCATTTTTATCAAATGGTTCAACGGGCCCTGCATACGGAAGTATTCTTGCAAGTGGCGACAGAGCAAGAACGTTACATTATGTAAGTAATAACCAGGAATGTAAAGAAGGTGAATTGATACTGATGGATTTTGGTGCAGAGTATGGAGGTTATAATGCTGATTTAACAAGAACAGTTCCTGTTAGCGGGAAGTTTGGGCGCCGGCAAAAAACAATTTACAATGCCTGTTTGCATTTACATGATTATGCAAAAAGTTTACTGAAACCGGGTATAACCATTGTTAATTATACAGAGAAAGTAGGAGAGGAAGCAACACAACAATTCTTAAAGATCGGGTTGCTGAAAAAAACGGAAGTAAAGAATGAAGATCCAGAAAACAGGGCTTATCGCAAATATTTATATCATGGTATATCACATCACCTGGGAATTGATGTGCATGATCTCGGCACAAAAACACAACCTATCAAAGCCGGTATGCTGTTTACCGTTGAGCCCGGTATTTATATTGAAGAAGAACAAATAGGAGTGCGGATTGAAAACAATCTCTGGATTACTAAAACGGGGAATAAAGATCTCATGAAAAATATTCCCATTACGGTAGAAGAGATAGAAGCGTTGATGAAAAAATAAGATCAGATTTATTAATTAAACTTTCAATGAAGCAAATTCCCAATCTGTTTACTTTACTTAATCTGGTGTTTGGTTGTATCGCCATCATCCTCATTTTGCAACCCGGCGAAAATATTACTTCTGTTGATTCTGGTAACCTGGTAATTAACTTACCGGAGAAAATTACGTATGCATCGTTTTTCATTTTCGCTGCAGGTATTGTTGATTTTCTTGATGGCTTTTTAGCGAGGCTGATGAAAGCAATTTCCGGCATGGGCAAACAACTTGATTCGTTAAGTGATGTGGTAACATTTGGAGTTGCACCATCCATGATTATGTATCAATTACTGCGCATGAGTTACTTGAAAGAAGAATCAGCGTTGGATACTTCCATGATCTGGCTATTGCCCGCTTTGTTGATTGCCTGCTGTGCAGCGTGGCGATTAGCCAAATTTAATATTGATGAACGTCAAACTATTTCCTTCAGAGGTGTTCCAACACCCATCACAGCAATGGTAGTGGCGGCTTTGCCATTGGTGATCTGGTATAATCAATGGAACCTGGCGGGAATAATTATTAATCGTTGGGTTCTTTATTCAATTATCCTGATCATCAGTTTTCTGATGGTTTCGGATATTCCCATCATGGGGTTGAAGTTCAAAGATTTCAGTATAAAAAATAATCAGCCCAAGATCATACTGGTTGTATTGGCCATTGCTTTGGTCTTGATTTTTCAATGGGCTGCTATTCCGCTCATTTATTTGGCTTACGTTGCTTTATCTTTGCTGCTTCGCAAACAGATCATCTAATACAATATTCAAACAATGACATATACAGTTCAGGTAAAAGTAATGCCGCTGAAAGATTTGTTAGATCCACAGGGAAAAGCCGTGATGGGTGGCTTAAGCAGTTTAGGTTTAAACGCTGTGGCAGATGTACGTATTGGTAAAAACATCAGCATGCAGATTGATGCTGATACACCTGATTCAGCAAAAGCAATTGCAGAACAAGCCGCCAAAAAATTGCTGGCAAATCCTGTAATGGAACAATTTGAAATTTCTATTCAATAAATAAGTACGGAGTACGAGGTTAGAAGTACAGCATTGCTGAAATCGTACATCGTACATCGTACTTGTGTTCATGTTGTATATCATTCCCACTCCAATCGGCAATCTTAAGGACATTACACTCCGTGCACTGGAAGTAATGAAAGATGTGGACCTGCTCCTTGCTGAAGATACCCGAACAAGCTCAGTACTGCTCAATCATTACAATATTCAAAAGCCGCTCTCTCCCTACCATCAGCACAACGAACATAAAATTGTACAGCATTTAATTGATCAGTTGAAAGAAGGGAAAAAGATGGCATTGTTAACTGATGCAGGAACACCCGGCATCAGTGATCCTGCTTTTTTATTGGTACGTGAATGTGTAAAGAATGACATTGTTGTTGAAACACTTCCCGGTGCTACTGCATTTGTTCCCGCTTTGGTCAATAGTGGATTGCCTGCCACACGGTTTACATTCGAAGGATTTCTTCCGCAAAAAAAAGGCCGGCAAACTGCGTTGAAACAACTGGCAGCAGAAGAACGCACCATGATCTTTTATGAATCTCCTTTCCGTCTTGTTAAAACACTCTCCGATTTTATACAATACTTTGGCGAAGATCGTTTGTGCTGTGTAAGCCGTGAACTCACCAAAAAATTTGAAGAGAATAAACGGGGTACACTCAAAGAAGTACACAATCACTTTGAAGCAAAAACAGTGAAGGGAGAAATTGTGATTGTGGTTGCTGGTAAAGATGATTAATTTCAATTTCTCAAATGAAAACCTGCAGCATGAAACATCTTTCTATTATTGCAGCTTTCTTTTTTTTTACTGCAACAGCAAATGCTCAACTGTTTGCAGTTCCTGAAATTGTAAAACAGACCTTTGCCAAACAATATCCAGATGCAAAGGATGCCAAATGGAGTGATGGTTTAGATAACTATACTGTTCGTTTTATGTTGGGTGATAAAAACCTGAAAGCCAGCTACGCTCCCAAAGGTGATTGGGCCTGGACAGAAACAAAAGTTGAAAGAACGGAACTCCCAAAACCAGTACAGGATGGGTTTAATAACAGTAAGTATAAAGACTGGCCGGTAAAGGAAACTGTTACCGTTACAAAACCAAGGGCTGAAGCCAATGAGTATAAAATTGTTGTGCAAAAATCTGCACTGAAGAAAAGAGTCCTCGTCTTTGATGCAAAAGGCAGGTTGTATGAAGAGTTGTTTGGGTTATAGAAATTCAGTACCACTTAGCAGTGTCATCTAACGTTTTTCTTTGTAAACTGGGAACCCAGCATTCATCTGCAGCATAGCCAACTGGCAATAGTAGATATGGTTTTTCATTTTCTGGCCTGTTTAACAACTTACTTAAAAAATTCATTGGCGAAGGAGTGTGGGTTAATGCAACTAAGCCGGCATGATGAACGGCAGCCAGTAAAAAACCACATGCTATCCCTACACTTTCTTTTACATAATAGTTTTGATGTTTGTGTCCATTTGCTTCCACTTCAAAACTTCTGCTAAACGCAATAATTAAATAAGGAGCAATTTCAAGAAAAGGCTTCTGCCAGTCGGTTTGCAAGGGAGCCAGGTCCTTCATCCATTCTTCACTCATTCGGCCATCATAGCTTTCTTTTTCTTCTGCTTCGGCAGCAATACGAATTTGCTTTTTTAAAGTTGGATCCGAGACTACACAAAAAGTCCATGGTTGTTTATGTGCTCCCGATGGTGCTGTTGATGCTGTAAGTAAAATATATTCAATAACTTCTTTTGGAACCTCCTTGTCAGAGAAATCACGGCAAGTTCTGCGTTGGTTCATCCATTGATAAAAGTCTGCACTTCTGCTTTTCATTCCATCTGCTGTGTAAGTTTGCTTGCTATGCAGTTCAAAAGGGAAACCATTGATAGTTTTTCTTTTCATAATAAAGAGGAGTTGGTTTTTTAACCTTCGTAATTTTACTGATTTCTGTTGAAATTAATGCTGCGGTTCCTGCAACAGGATTAAATAATCGTAAAGTTCTTATTTAGTTT
>JAYUTS010000216.1:0-15984 GCA_043754995.1 Chitinophagaceae bacterium | reverse complement strand
TTTATACTCCTGCCAACAAAATGAATGAACAGCAATTCAGCCGGTTTTTCCTGTTAAATATATTGATCTACTTTATTTCTTTACTGCTGTTAACTGATCATTTCAACAATTATTTCCATTTGCTGCAACTCATCAATTGCATTGTGTTGCTTTTTCTTTTTCAGCTATCAAAAAAACAAAACAGCGATTTCTTTTACCTGGGCTGGGTAGATGGGGTTTTAATCCTTTCTTTCCTGTTGAGTTTATTCATGCTGTTTTAATTACATTTGCTAAAACCATGAACGATGGCGAAAGCAGTAAAAACAGCAAAGAAAAAATCAATTCTCACCCCCAACTCACTTGACTTCTTAAAAAACTATCACAATACCCATTCACCTGTTGGTTTTGAAACCAGTGGGCAGAAAGTGTGGCTGGAATATTTGAAGCCCTATATTGATACCCATTTTTCTGATCCGTATGGAACAGTAGTTGGAGTGATTAATCCGCAACATCTGTTTAAAGTAGTCATTGAAGCACATGCTGATGAAATCAGTTGGTTTGTAAATTATATTTCACCGGATGGTTTGATCTATTTAAAACGAAACGGCGGCGTAGATCACCAGATTGCTCCTGCCAAACGTGTATTGATTCATGGAAAAAAAGGAATTGTAAAAGCTGTATTTGGATGGCCTGCCATTCATACCCGCCTCAGTAACCCAGAAGCAAAGGAGCCACAACCAAAAGTGGATAATCTCTTTCTTGATTGCGGCGCAAGAAATAAAAAAGAAGTAGAAGCATTAGGTGTTAAAATTGGTTGCGTAGTTACATACGAAGAAGGGTTTGATGAACTGGCTCATGATTATTATATAGCCCGTGCATTTGATAATCGCATTGGTGGATTTATGATTGCAGAAGTTGCCAGGCTCTTGAAAGAAAACAATAAAAAACTTCCTTACGGTTTATATATCGTTAATGCCGTGCAGGAAGAAATTGGTTTGCGTGGTGCGGAAATGATTGCCCGCCGTATTAAACCGGACATTGCCATTGTTACAGATGTAACACATGACACCACCACTCCTATGATCAGTAAAATTATTGAAGGCGATATCAGTTGTGGCAAAGGGCCGTCGCTTGCTACCGCACCTGCGGTACATAATAAATTACTGGACTTTGTAACCGATGTAGCAGAAAAGAAAAAGATAGCTGTTCAATGGCGCTCATTGAGTCGCAGTACGGGAACAGATACTGATTCATTTGCTTATGCGAATGATGGTTGTCCTTCTGTACTTATTAGTATCCCCCTTCGTTATATGCACACAACGGTAGAAATGCTGCATAAGAGTGATATTGAAAACACCATTATGCTGATGTATGAAACATTGCTGGCATTAACACCTAAAACCAACCTGCGCTATTTATGATGCAGTTATTATATCTTGATCCCGGAAGCGGCAGCTATTTGATACAAGTGATTATAGCCGGCGTATTGGCTGTATTATTTTATTTTAAAAATACCTGGAACTGGATCAAGAGTTTTTTCATCAAAACACCTCCCAAAAACGAAGAGGAAAAGAATGAGTCAAGCGATTAAACATCATGCTGCTTCATTCCGTGACCCATCCGGTTTTATTTATGAAAAGGATGGAACCATCTACAGATTCGTTTCATCTGCATATCAACTGCATTATGATCTGCTCCGGTCTTCCGGCCTTGCTGATGAATTGATAAAACAAAAAAAATTATTGGCCTTTACAGAGATCAATGAAAATCATACGGACAGCATTGATTGGTACAAAACATTACAACCCCAATTCATACCTTTTCTTTCATATGCATGGGAATGGAGTTTTGAGCAATTAAAAGATGCCGCTTTAACAACTCTCTCCATTTGCAGCGCTGCCCTGAAAAAAGGAATGATCTTAAAAGATGCGACTCATACCAATATCCAGTTTGTAAATGGTCAGCCAAAGCTGATTGATACTCTTTCATTTGAACATTATGAGGAAGGTGAACAATGGGTTGCCTATCGGCAGTTTTGTGAGTGTTTCCTCAATCCTTTGCTGCTGGCTGCTTACAAAGGACTGGAAGTACATAAATTATTGCTGAGTTATCCGGATGGTGTTCCTGCACAATTAACTGCTCAACTGCTTCCGTTCAAAACAAAGTTGAAACCAGTTGTATATCTGCATGTTCATTTGCATGCAAATCTTTCCGGCAAAGCTAATTCAACGCCGTCCACTCAAACAAAAAAAGTAACGAAAAAGAATATTGAACAGATCATAGAAAGTCTGCACGACTGTATCACTAACCTTACACTCCCATTGCAACAAACAACCTGGAATAATTATTATGATGAAACCATCCTGAGTGATCAATACCTGTCAGAAAAAAAGAAATTAGTGGCTGCACTACTTACTGAGATAAGTTATGAATCGGTTGTTGATCTGGGTGCAAACGAAGGAGAGTTTTCATTACTCTGTAAAAAAGAAGCACAGGTAGTTGCAACAGATTTCGATAGCGCCTGTATTAATACTTTGTACACAAAAGTGAAAGCTGAAAAGTTGCAGCATATATTACCACTAGTGGTTGACCTCACTTACCCCAGCCCTGCCATAGGTTGGATGAATAATGAACGATTGGCTTTTTTTAAGAGAAGAAAATTTGATGTTGGATTAGCATTGGCACTGATTCATCATCTTGCTATTGCAAAAAACATTTCATTTGATCAACTGGCTTTTTTCTTTGCTGAAGTGTGCAATGAGCTCATCATTGAATTTGTGCCTAAAACCGATCCTAAAGTAGGTGCCATGTTGCAATGGAGAAAAGATATTTTTGAGCATTACACAGAAGTTCAATTTGAACAAAGTTTTGAACAATACTTCCTCCTGAAAAAGAAAGTACCGGTTCTGCATTCGGAAAGGACCATTTATCATTATCAGAAAAAAAAGTAAACCCATCTGCGTTTTCTTCATGAAAGAAAAACTCACCAAAACCCTGCAGCAGAAACCATATTTTTTGGTTTTACTACCCATCTTTTTTATTCTGCATGGATACAATGAGTTCTTCAGTTTCTTTTCAGTAAAGTTTACAACCCTGCATCTTGTTGCGGTTTTATTGACAGCAGCATTATTATACTTAATCTCATTCATCTTTTTCAAAAAGCCAAAAATAACAGCGTTGTTCAGCTTTTGGATACTATTGCTCATCTTAACCTTTGGCAGTGTACATGACCTGTTGAAAAAAATTACTTCTGGTTTTTTCAGCAGTTATACATTTCTTCTGCCGCTGATCTTATTGACTGTTATACTATTGGTTGTAAGAATGAAGAAAAGTAGTTCATTGTTTCTAAGAGCTTTCACATTCCTGAATATAGTCCTGATCAGCTTTCTCATTTACGAGGTAGCAGATGGAATTCAACGCTTCATCAATTATAAAAAAGATGGCCACTTAATTGATAACAGGTTTATATCATTTAAAGATTACAAACCTTCATCAACTGTTACAACTGCTGATAAACCTGACATTTACTTTCTGGTATTTGATGGCATGCCTTCAACAAAAGCAATGAAAGCAGCATGGAATTACGATAACAGGCTACTCGATAGTTTTTTACTAAAAGAAAAATTCTTTATCAGCGAAGATTCAAAAAGCAATTATAACCTTACCGTATTATCCATCAGCAGCACCCTCAATATGGATTATACACCTCCGGTTGATCTTAAACAGGATGAAACAAAAATGTACTTTAAGGCTTCTGCATCTATCCTCAACAACTCTTTAACAAAGGCTTTGGATAAGGAAGGTTATCAGCAAATACAATATCAACCGGTATCATTCAACAACAAAGATTGGAATGGAGGATTATTTTTTGAAGACATGTTATACATGAATTATTTCTATAAAACACTCCCCGGTCGTATCTACCGTGATTTGGGCTGGCATTTTTCAAAGCTGATGAATAATACTTCAATAAAGTACGAAGATAGAAATGTGAAAGCTGAAAATGATCTGCTCAAAACGGTTGAGTTGGTAAAAAAATCTTGCAGCAGTAATAAGAAGGAGCCTCAGTTTGTTTACGCTCACTTTGTTTTACCACATGAGCCTTATATTTTTGACAGCACAGGAAAAAGAAAACCTGCCTTACAAACCGTTGAGTTTAAAGAGGAAGATCAGCCAAAAGCATTTGTTGAACAAGTAAAATATGCAAATAAAGTAATTCATGAACTGATCACTCATATCAAAACAACCAATAAAAAGAATACCGTGATCATTGTTGAAGGCGATCATGGCTACCGGAATATATATGGCAAAAGAGGTTACATGATTTTTGATAACCTGAATGCCATTTATTTTCCTGATGAAGATTATCAATTGCTTTACCCCTCTGTAAGCCCGGTTAATAGTTTCCGGGTTGTGCTGAATAAATTCTTTTCTGCAAACCTGCCTTTATTAAAAGATAGCAGTATTTTCATTCCTTATACCTTACCGGGAGAAAAATAAGCTGCATGCATTTGTTGTATCAAAAAATAAAAACCTTTTTTAGCACCAAACCATTTTTCCTGATATTGTTACCCCTGTTTTTTATTTATAGTGGTTACAATGAACTGTTTGGTTTTCTAACCTTTCCTTTTCTTGTACTTAATTTCTTTACCATCCTTTTAATCATTGCTATTCTACTCATCGTTTCATGGCTTTTATTCAGAAATATTTCTAAAGCTGCCGTCTTTACTTTTTTTGTTTGTCTTTTTTGCCTGGTATTTGGTTACCTGCATGATAGTTTAAAACAGTTTCATCCGCCTGAGTGGTTAACAAAATTCACTATGATCCTTCCGGTGATGAGTATAATTTTTGTTGTGCTGTTCATTTATTTACGAAAAAGAAAGAAAAGCTTTACTGAGCTGTACTTATTTTTGAATTTGTTGTTTGTTATTTTACTCCTGTCAGAAATCCCTAACAGCATTAAGCGATACAGGTTAGATAAAAGTGTACATAACCTCATCGATTTCCGTTTCAACGCATTGAATGCTTACAATCCTGCAGCAGCGACACCTGATTCATTAAAGCCTGATATTTATTTCCTCGTCTTTGATGCAATGGGTTCATCAAAAAGTCTGCTATCCGGGTTGGGGAAAAACAATTACAGGCTTGATTCATTTCTCAGGCAACAGGGCTTTTATGTTGCTGCCAATTCAAAGGCCAATTATAACTGGACCATCCATTCACTCAGCAGCACATTGAATATGGACTATCTGCCAGGCTGGATTGCACCGGTGATGAATGATCCAAAGGCTTATTTCTGGGGCTCTGCATCCTTTCTTGACAATTCACTTTTTGCTGTCTTAAAAAAGGAAGGATACAATATCAACAGTTATCAACCCATTTCTTTTAATAATAAAGATTGGCCGGGAACATCCTATTTCAACGGGTTACGGAAAAATCATTTTTATTATAAAACTTTACCAGGCCGCATTTTCCGTGACATCTTCTGGAACTATTCCAAGATCGATATCAGTTTTATAAAAAAAATGCAGATGAAGATCATTGAAGACCGAAACATAGAAAAGAAAACCTTGTTTGATACTACAACCGCCTTGATAAAAAACACCTCTTCCTTTACAGGCAAACCAAAATTTGTCTATGGACATTTTATGTTGCCACACGACCCGTATATATTTGACAGCAGCGGCAATGTTAAATTGCCAGCAGAAACAATCATTAAACGAAAGGAAGATGATGTTGATGCTTATTTTAACCAGGTATTGTATGCTGATAAAGTGATCAAAGAATTGGTTACTTATATTCAACAGCACAACAAAAGAAAAACTGTGATCATTATAGAAGGCGATCATGGTTACCGTTCATTTGAAAATACTGAGCACCAGAATTATTCTTTTCAAAACTTCAGCGCCATTTATTTTCCTGATCAGAAATATGAATTGTTGAATGATTCGCTATCGCCGGTGAACACGTTCAGAATTGTATTGAATAAATATTTTGCAGCCGGGCTACCTTTATTAAAAGACAGCAGCACATTGGTTACACAGCAAAAAGAAACGATCAGGAAATCAGAAAAGATACAGCCAGCTCATATCCCTTAAGACCGAGGCCAAAAATACTCCCAGCAGCTTTGCCGCTTACATGCGACAGTTTTCTGAAATCTTCCCGTGCATGTACATTGGAGATATGTACTTCCACCAAAGGAGTTTTTATAGCAGCAATGGCATCACCAATTGCTACTGATGTATGTGTATAACCACCGGGATTAAAAACAATACCATCAAAATCATACCCTACCCGTTGCAATTCATTGATTAACTCGCCTTCTACATTGCTTTGAAAATAAACAAACTCAACTGATGGGAATTTTGTTTTCAACTCATTCAGATATTCTTCAAATGGTTTATTACCATAGATATCAGTTTCCCTTTTTCCAAGGAGATTTAAGTTAGGACCATTGATGATGGCGATCTTCTTCATAATATAAATATATGAAAAGCCCCGACTTGATGTCAGGGCTTATAACTAATTTAAACTCTTTTGAATCATTTGTATAAAATCATCAAACAGGTAACGGCTGTCGTGTGGGCCGGGAGTACTTTCCGGATGATACTGTACCGAGAATGCAGGACGATCTTTCAACCTGATGCCTTCAATTGAATCATCATTGAGGTTGACATGTGTTATTTCAACATTCTCAGCTTTCCGTACTGCTTCGGGATCAACACCAAAACCATGATTCTGTGTAGTGATCTCACATAATCCAGTAAGTATATTTTTTACAGGATGATTTAATCCCCTGTGTCCATGATGCATTTTAAATGTTGGAATATCATTCGCCAAAGCCAGTAACTGATGACCCAGACAAATACCAAAGGTTGGTTTCTTCTCGTTGATGATCGCTTTTACTGTTTCAATGGCATAATCCATGCTGGCAGGATCGCCGGGGCCATTGGAAATAAAATATCCATGCGGATTAAATGCTTTCAATTCTTCTGCTTTTGTTTTAGCAGGAAATACTTTCAGGTAAGCTCCACGATCAACCATGCACTGTAAAATATTGAGCTTGGTGCCATAATCCATTACAGCAATGCGTATAGGAGCATTCTCATCGCCCATGGTAAACGCATCTTTGGTACTAACGGTGCTGGCCAGCTCCAATCCTTCCATGGAAGGAACCTTTGCCAGTTCTTCTTTCAGTTTTGTTTCGTCCAGTATTTCAGAAGAAATGATGCAGTTCATAGCACCTTTAGTGCGTACATGTGCAACAAGCGCTCTTGTATCAACATCTTCAATGGCTACAATATTTTGTGAAACGAGGTATTGCTGTAATGATTGATCAGCAAAATATCTTGAATAACGATCCTCGAGGTTGCGGCCAATCAATGCTTTGATCTTTACACTGCTGCTTTCCACGTCTTTTACAAATGTGCCATAGTTGCCCGTGTGCACATTGTTCATGATAATTACCTGGCCGGCGTAACTGGGATCTGTGAATACTTCCTGGTAACCCGTCATACCGGTGTTAAAACAAATTTCACCGGTTGCTGTGCCGATTTGACCAAATGCCTTTCCGTAAAAAACATTCCCGTCTGCGAGCATCAGGATTGCTGTTTGATTTCCTGTTGGAGTATGTGGTTGTGTCATAATTATGTGCAAAATAAAAGAGGCAGAACCAAATGTCCTGCCTCTGTATTAAAAACTTTTCAACATGAACATTATTCAGCAGATTTTTCTTCTGTTTTTTCTTCAGCAGCAGGGGCAACAGCTTCGTCAGCTTTTGCTTCCACTTTTTCATCCTCCGTAGCTTTAGCAGAGGGGGATTTCTTTGCACTGCCTGCACGACGTGTTTTCTTAGCAGGAGCAGCAGCTTCACCTTTTCCTTTACCGTAGATTTCATTGAAATCAACCAGTTCAATCATGGCTTTTTCTGCGTTATCACCGGTACGAATACCCAATTTAATGATACGTGTATAACCACCGGGGCGGCTGGCGATTTTTTCTGCAACTGTACTAAACAGTTCAGTGATTGCTTCTTTATTCTGCAGGTAACTGAACACCACACGACGTGAATGTGTTGAGTTGTCTTTTGATTTGGTCAACAATGGCTCAATCCATGTGCGTAATGCTTTAGCCTTGGTTAAGGTTGTAACAATACGTTTATGCCTGATCAGTTCGATAGCCAGGTTGGTGAGTAACGCTTTTCTGTGAGAAGCGGTACGACTCAGGTTTTTGATTTTGTCTCCGTGACGCATGACATTTTAATTTTTGACAATTGATCGTTGATAATTTATCATCATCGAACATCAATCTTTGTTATAAATAAGCTGTACCGTGTCAGGAATTACAGCCTTTTTGCTTTTGCCTTACACCCCTTTAGGGGATGGGGGCGCCGTATTAATCGATATTATCTAATCCCATTTTATGAAGATCCATACCGAAGTGTAAGCCTCTTTCGCCTAACACCTGCTCAATTTCAGCCAAAGATTTTTGACCGAAGTTGCGGAATTTCATCAGGTCTTCCTGCTCGTACTGTACCAATTCACTTAATGAATTGATCTTAGCAGCTTTTAAGCAGTTGAAGGCACGAACTGAAAGATCGAGATCTTCCAATGGAGTCTTCAATACTTTACGCAGTTGCAGCATCTGCTCGTCAACCACATCTTCTTTCTTCTCTTCCTTATTATCAAAAGTGATGTTTTCATCTGTAATGATCATCAGGTGCTGAATCAAAATGCGGCTTGCCTGCTTTACAGCTTCTTCAGGATGAATAGTTCCATCAGTTACCACATCCATTATTAATTTTTCGAAGTCAGTACGCTGTTCAACACGAGTGTTTTCAATCAGGTACTTTACATTTTTGATTGGTGTAAAGATGGCATCAGTAGCAATAAAGCCAAATGGTGCATCTTTTGGTTTGTTATCTTCTGCAGGAACATAACCACGACCCCTTGCAATGTTGATTTCGATATCCAGTTTTGAACTTGGATCCATAGTGCAAATAAGCAACTCAGGATTCATTACTTCAAAGCTTGGGGTAGCTTCACCAATATTGGCAGCTGTAAATTCTGTTTTATTTTTCAGACTTAAAGTAATCTTCTCATGACTTACTTCATGTTCTACTTTCTTTTTAAAACGAACCTGTTTCAGGTTCAGGATAATTTCCACTAAGTCTTCGCTGATTCCTTTAATCGTTGCAAATTCATGATCGGCTCCTTCAATCTTAATGCCTACAATAGCAAATCCTTCTAATGAATTCAACAACACACGGCGTAATGCGTTACCAATGGTAACACCATAGCCTGGTTCAAGCGGACGAAATTCAAACTGTGCTTCAAATTCAGTTGCTTTCTGAAGAACAATTTTGTCGGGTTTTACGAAATTCAAAATAGCCATATTGAAGTCTCTGTTTTTATTTTTTGAATCGGCTGTTAAGCCTTGTTTGTCTTCCGTTGTGTCACTCACTTGTACATTCTGTAATTCTATTCTGCTTAAAGCTTGCGGCTAAAAGCTTACAGCTTACTTGCTGTACAATTCCACAATCAGTTGCTCCTTGATATTCTCAGGAACGCTTTCACGCTCAGGAAATGCAATGAAGGTACCTTTCAGTTCAGCTTCATTCCAATCTAACCAATTAAACTTTGGATTTTTTCCTTTTACCATACCTGTAACGGAAACATTGTCTTTGCTCTTGTCTTTTAAGCTAACAACATCACCTGGTTGCAGACTGTATGAAGGAACGTTTACCACTTCACCGTTTACTGTAACGTGTTTGTGACTAACAAGCTGGCGTGCAGCGGGGCGGCTTGGAGCAATACCTAAACGGTAAATTGCATTATCCAAACGGGCTTCCAGCAAGCGGATCAGGTTTTCACCTGTAACACCCTTTATACGGGCAGCTTCATCAAAAGTTTTGCGGAATTGTTTTTCCAACAAGCCATAAGTGTATTTGGCTTTTTGTTTTTCACGCAGTTGTAAAGCGTATTCACCTAAAGTTTTACGTTTACGTTGTGCGCCGTGTTGGCCGGGAGGGTTGCTGTTTTTACCCAACCACTTACCATTACCCAAAATGGGTTCACCGAAAATACGAGAGATCTTGGTCTTTGGACCAGTGTAACGTGCCATAGTTTTTATTCATTTACGCTTTTTAGAAACCGGTGAGCTGATCGGTAAAAGCGTTAAAAAATTAATCAGTCACCCTTTATTAAAATGAATGAATCCTGGCGATTCAAATATGTTGTTGAAAAAGCTTCAAGCTTTTAGCTATAAGCTTCAAGCAAATACTTGCAGCTAATAGCTTATGGCTTACAGCCTTTCTTTCTTATACTCTTCTCTTTTTAGGAGGACGACAACCATTGTGTGGTAAAGGAGTAACGTCTTTGATCATTGCTACTTCAATACCAGATTGTGCTAAAGCACGGATGGCGCTTTCACGACCGGAACCCGGACCTTTCACAAATACATCTACACGCTTAACACCTGCATCAAATGCTTTTTTAGCAGCTTCTGCCGATGCTACCTGTGCAGCATATGGAGTGTTTTTCTTGGAACCTTTAAAGCCCATTTTACCGGCGCTGCTCCAGGAAATAACCTGTCCTTGCTTGTTCGTTAAGCTGATAATAATGTTGTTGAAACTGGCAGTAATATGTGCATCACCATGTGAATCCACCTTTACTACTCTCTTTTTAGCTGCTGCTTTTGCGCTAACCTGTTGTGCTTTTGCCATAATTAAAAACCGAGGTAATCATTTTTTAAAATATATCCCGTTGTTTAAACGAGACCAGATCAACACTCCATCTGCACCAAACATCTGTAATTGATCTGAAAGAACCGGTGCATATAAAAAATCGCAAGCTTAAAGCTAATAGCTCTAAGCTTGTGGCTGATTTTATTTCTTAGCTGCTTTTTTCTTACCTGCAACTGTCTTACGCTTACCCTTACGTGTACGGCTGTTGGTCTTTGTACGCTGTCCACGAACTGGCAATCCTTTACGGTGACGTAAGCCACGGTAACAAGCGATGTCAAGCAAACGCTTGATGCTCATTTGCACTTCACTACGCAACTGACCTTCTACCTTGAACTCATTGGTGATGGTATTACGGATAGCATTCAGTTCATCATCATCCCACTGATTCACTTTTTTGTTCACATCAATTCCTGCTTTTTCCAGGATATAACGTGCTGTGGAAGGGCCAATGCCATAGATATAGGTAAGACCTATTTCTCCTCTTTTGTTCTTTGGTAAATCAACACCGGCAATACGAGCCATAATTTATTTAGTTGTTGTTTTAAATTAATCTTCCGTTACAAGTTTCAGGTTGCTGGTTACTGGTAACCTGAAACATGGAACCAGCAACATTCTTATCCCTGGCGCTGTTTAAAGCGGGGATTCTTTTTGTTAATTACATAAAGGCGGCCCTTCCTGCGTACAATCTTGCAGTCAACGCTGCGCTTTTTGATGGATGCTCTAACTTTCATCGTTGTATGTTTTCTGCGTTAAGCTTTCGGCTTTTGGCGTTAAGCATTATTTGTATCTGAAAATAATCCTGCCCCTGCTTAAATCATACGGACTCATTTCAACACCTACTTTATCGCCCGGGAGAATACGGATATAATGCATCCTCATTTTCCCGGAAATGGTAGCCAATATTTCATGTCCGTTTTCAAGCTGTACCCGAAACATAGCATTACTCAATGCTTCTAAAATTTTACCATCCTGTTTAATAAGTGCTTGTTTCGCCATACTTTTTGGGGTCGCAAAGATAGGAGGATTTACCGAAAAGAATACAAAAAAAATAGCCCCTATAATTATTTCAAAAAAAAACAATCAGTTCGGGGCAAAAAATATGCTTTTTTCCTGCTTATATGGCTTCTGCGTTGAGGTGTACCTTGGTCATTTGCAGGTAATAATTCTGTAATTGATGTACTGAAATGGGTTGATTTACATGGCGTTTATCTTCTCTGTACCAGAAATGGAGGTTACTGAAATCGCCGTCTTTATCTAAATGAATCCTGAATGCTCCTTTCATATACTTAACAGCTCCATTTTCTTCATCCTGCCGTTCAAAATTCAATTTTTGAAGAATGGCATCGCTCAATTCAATGGGGTAAAGGGCTTCACTGCCGTACCAAAATTCGTTTTGACCATTGGTTAACAGTCTGGCCAGTTTTTGACCATTATTTACTTCCAGCACTTCTCCTTCCATATGCGTGCCATCAAAATCAATCATTACTAAATCGCCTTCCTGGAGTTCCGAAATTTTTATCATAGCAAACTTGTTTTAATATCCAATTTAATACATTTTACAAAGTTTGCAAACCTCTTTTCAAAAAAAGAAAACCACAACTGGTGGCCAGGTCTTATTTTTTCTTCAATTATGTGAGGGTGTAAAGGCACTAATTTTGCTTTGTTGTTTTATTAAATCATTTCTTATGATTCCAACTCTTCACTACTCAGGAAAGAAATTAGCTACAAGCATTCTTTTTTTTCTTTTAATCTTTTCAGCAATCAGTCAGCCGGTCATCAGTTATAGTCCGGTAATAAGTGGGCTTAGTCAACCGGTAGATATTGTAAATGCAGGGGATGGAAGTAACAGGATCTTTATTGTTGAACAAGGTGGTGCCATCAAAGTATATAATTCATCTTACACTTTGCTCGGAACTTTTCTTACAGTAACAGGCATATTAACAGGAGGTGAGCAAGGATTGCTGAGCCTGGCTTTTCATCCCAACTATGAAATAAATGGTTTCTTTTGGGTGTATTATACCAATAGTGCCGGTGATCTTGAAGTAAGCAGGTTTAAGGTAAGCAGTGGCAATGCTAACCAGGCTGACGCAAGTTCTAAACAAGTGGTCATAACCATTCCACATCCGGGACAATCAAATCATAATGGAGCGAAGTTGAATTTTGGAAATGATGGGTTCTTGTACTTTGCCACTGGAGATGGTGGAGGCGGCGGCGATCAGAATAACAATGCACAAAATGGAAACTCTCTCTTAGGTAAAATGATCCGCATTAATGTATCCACAGGAACTACTGCTCCTTTTTTTACAGTCCCTGCTGATAACCCTTTTGTTTCCAATCAAAATGTATTAGATGAAATTTGGGCTCTGGGTTTACGAAACCCTTTCCGTTGGAGCTTTGACAGAAGCAATGGAGATATGTGGATCGGCGATGTTGGCCAGGATCAACGGGAGGAAATTAATTACCGTGCTGCCGGAACTACAGGTGGCGTTAATTATGGATGGCGTTGTTATGAAGGAAATCTTGCTTATAATACCAACGGTTGCCTTGCTGCATCAAATTATATTTTCCCTGTGTACGATTATCCAAACCCTAACCCTGGTTCTTCATCAGTTACAGGTGGTCATGTTTACAGAGGTGTAACCTATCCAACAATGCAGGGTTATTATTATGCAGCAGATGTTTACAGCGGCAACCTGTATAAAATAAATATCAGCAACTTCAGCACCAGCATACAAAACGGTTTATCCACTTTAATTGTAGGATTTGGTGAAAGTGAAAATGGAGAGCTGCTTGCTGTTTCATTAAATGGCACTGCCTATTCATTAATACCTAACACAGCTACATCTGTTGGAAATTTAAATGATGAAGAAAAGAAACCTGTAATTTATCCTTCTGTAATCCACGGAAATAGTTTTACCATTCATTTGCCCTCGGCTTACCAGCAACTGCAAATTGTAACCATCAATGGAGTAATTGTTCAGCAACAAAATATTGCAGGCAGAACAGGAAATACAGAGATAACACTAACAAATATTGCTGCCGGGATTTATATCGTTCAACTCATTGGCAAGCAAAAGTTTTTTGTCGGAAAGATTGTGGTGCACAAATAAGAACAGCAACTGCATATATTGTATGAAACACAGTAAGAGAAGCTGAAAATAAAATTCTGGCGTGGATTTTGCAAATCCAGTGTATCCCGAAGTAATGCACATCAAAAAAATCATTTATACCATTTTTATTCCTGTTGTTCTGGCGGCCTGCACAGGACCGAAGACAACTACTACCTCAGCTCCAACAGCAGTTAAGAAAAAAACAATTACAAAAAAAACAGTGAATGGCTACCAACTGCAGGTTTTGAATACAACTGACAGGAACGAAGCCATCAAAGCAAAATCACTGCTGCTTTCAAAATATCCGCAACAGAAAACATTTCTACTATTTCAAAGTCCGTACTACAAAATACGGTTTGGAAATTTTTTAAACAAGACCGAAGCAATTAGTTATCAGAAAAAAATCAAATCTCACTTTACCAATGTATTTGTGATACCGGTGAAGTTTGAAATAAAGGTGGAAGAATAAAAACATCCTTCATAAAAAAAGAAAAGAGCTTTCTACAAACTCTTTTCTCTCTTTTGATCTCTCAGTCTATTCGGCCCAACTCATGATATAATTTCCATTTTCAATTTCCAGCGCCTGTTTAGTCAGCATCAAAGGACGGAACGTATCCACCATTACTGCCAGCTCCTTAGTTTCTTTTGCACCAATACTTTTTTCAACAGCACCAGGGTGTGGCCCATGTGGTATGCCTGCAGGATGCAAAGTGATCATTCCTCTTGTTACATTTTTGCGGCTCATAAAATCACCATCTACATAATATATCACTTCATCACTATCAATATTGCTGTGATTATATGGAGCAGGAATTGCGTTGGGATGATAATCGTATAACCTTGGCACAAAGGAACAAACCACAAATGCATTGGTTTCAAATGTTTGATGAACAGGTGGCGGTTGATGTACACGACCGGTGATAGGTTCAAAATCATGAATGGAAAAAATATAAGGATAGCAACAACCATCCCATCCTACTACATCAAACGGATGTGTACCATAATGCAAACCGTATAACATTCCTTTCTTCTTTGCCTTGATAAGAAAATCACCCTTTTCATCATGCGTTTTTAAATCCTGTGGTTCACGCATATCCCGTTCGCAATAAGGAGCATGTTCCATTAACTGACCAAACTTACTCATGTATCGTTTGGGATAACGAAGTGGAGTAAACGATTCAACAATAAACAAACGGTTCTTATCGTCATTGAATTCGATCTGGTAAATAGTACCACGTGGAAGAATGATATAATCGCCGTAACCAAACGGTAACTCACCATATTGGGTTTTTACTTTTCCTGTTCCTTCGTGCACAAAGATCAACTCATCTGCATCGGTGTTCTTGTAATAATACTCAGTCATGCTTTGCTGTGGTGATGCCAGTACAATATGACAATCGCTATTCACTAATACAGGAATACGGCTTTCCAGGAAATCTTTTGCCGGCTTCACCTGGAACCCTTCAAAGCAGCGGTGCTGCAGCATTTTCTCTTCTGCAATAATCGGCGACACATCAACCTGCGGTTCTGTTTTAATAATCTGTGTTGGAGGATGACAATGATACAGCAACGAATAATCATCACTGAACCCTTCGGTTGAAAACAATTGTTCGCTGTACAAGCCACCATCAGGCTTGCGGAACTGTGTATGGCGTTTGTGAGGAATGTTTCCTAATTTATAATAATGTGGCATAAAATAATGTATGATGTTAGATGTACGATTCCAGATGTATGACCAGGCACTTGCTCTATTATTTAGCTTGACCGTTCTATTACCTGATCAACAAGTAAACTACAGCAGTCAGCTTCGTGAAAGTTCCAATGTGGCAAGTAAAAAAATATACTTCCACTTCCGTTTATCGATCCAGTAAGTAAAGTTCCGGTGAAATGGCATATTCAAATCTAAGCAATCTGCACGGGTTATAAGCGAAGCTTCAACGCATGTTTGAAAAAATTACAAATAGATTTATCTTCCCTTTTATTATTGCCCTAATGCAAAGAGGCAATCAACAAACCATGGTTTAATACAACTGTATGAAAAAAAGAGAAAAACTAGCTATCATTCGTCGTTATTACCCAAACGCCATCACCACTATCGATAGTGTTAACAGGCTCATTGACTTTGTAGAAGACAAATTAGATCTTGAACCA
>JAYUTS010000215.1:0-2860 GCA_043754995.1 Chitinophagaceae bacterium | reverse complement strand
GCACTTATATCACCAAACAATGCCTTCATTTCTTTAATGCGTTCTTTTTTCACATAAAGAATACCTGCACCAACCGGGTTACCGATCCATTTATGCAGATTCAATCCAACAAAATCTGAATTCAACTCTTTTAAGCTGAATTTTATTTGCCCTAATGCATGTGCTGAATCAGTCATCACATCCACTCCCCTTTCTTTTGCCATCGCTGCAATTTTTGCAACCGGTACAATCAACCCATTAATATTTGAAACATGTGTGAGCAGGATCACTCTTGTTTTGTCGGTAATTAGTTTACGATACAGTTCCACTATTTCATCTTCACTTTTAGGCAACAAGGGTATTTCAAATTCCTTTACACTGATCTCTCCTCTTTTCTCCAGCATACGGAATGTTTCAATCATACTGAAATAATCAAGCTGGTTCAATATTACTTCATCGCCTTGTTTGAAAAGATAGCCTTGTATAGCAATATTCAATGCTTCCGTTGCATTGCGTGTGATGATGATCTCTTCATCTGAAACTCCTAAAAATGCAGCCAGTTCTTTCTTTGCAGCAGCAGCTATACCGGGATAATCTTTCCGTGCAAACCTTGCTGCCTGTGCATTTGCTTTTACAATGTTTTTTTGAAAGGCCTGTAATACTGGCTTTGGCTGAATACCATAGAATCCGTTTTCAAGATTGATATAATCTCCATCAAGATCATAATATTTCTTAGCAATTTGTTTCCAGAATTTTTCATCTGTTGCTCCACCTTCAGCATTGAAGTCATCAGCATCAATCATTTCAGCATGAGGATCATTTGCAAAAGCAACACCGGGCAAGCCGGCAACAAACAACCCGCTGCCCAACTGTTTCAAAAAATATTTTCTATCCTGTTTCATAAATTAATCATTGCTAATTAGGAATATTCAATTGTTTATTTACCCGGAATACTTGGTCTTACTTCAATTTTACTGGGCAATGTACGAGGATTCATTTCTAAAAGATCTATTACTAATTCACCAATATCTTCCGGTTGTATTTTCCATGCATCTGCCTCATTAGGAATATGATTATTAAAATAAGTTGCTACCGAACCAGGCATAATAGTCGTAACCTTAATCCCGTGTTTCCGCAAATCGAGCATGATGGCTTGTGTAAAACCAACCAGTCCGAATTTACTGGCATTATATGCCGCTCCATTTTCAAAAAAATTAGTGCCGGCAAGACTGGCAATGGTAATAATATATCCCTTCGTTTGTTTTAATGAATCAATACCTGCTTTTACACTATTGAACACACCCGTTAGATTCGTATCAATCGTTTCTTTCCATTGTTCAGCAGTTATGTTTTCGATGGAAGCAAAATGACCAACACCTGCATTGGCAACCAGTACATCTAACTGCCCGAAATGAGCCACCGTTGCCTGCACGGCATTCATTTCTGATGTTAAAGAACTCACATCTGATTCTAATGCCAATATTTTTGAAGCATCCTTACTTAAGGATTCAGCAGCCTGTTTCACTGCATCCAGCTTTCTGCCTGTGATGGCCACTTTCATTCCCTTCTCCAGTAAGATTTTTGCAATGCCATATCCAATCCCTTTGCTGCCGCCTGTTATATAGGCTACTTTATTTGCAAGGTTATTCATGATCAATTTTAGTTGAATGATTGTTTAAACTCCATGTTTACTTTTCAAAGTAAACGAATTAATGATTATCAGTGCATAAACAGATGCTTGTATATAAAGTTAAAGAGGTTGCTTAAAGAATGAAGAATTGTGTTTTAAAGTGATCTCTTTAAGTAATAGTATCTTTAAGGAACAGAAATTATACTATGACAAACACATATGAATTTTTCGTGAGTAAGGAGTTGAATGCCTGGCAACAAAAAATGTTACGCAAACCTTCTTTGCTCAACAATCTTTCGAAACGAATGCAAACAAAGATCAACAACTGGATTCCTGAGAAAATACATGTTGCCATTACAGCTACCATTAAACAACTGATACGGGGTGTATTATTTGGTGCAAAACATACAACAGCAAAACCAATGCTGAATGCAAACCTGGAGGAAAGAGAAACCATCATCTTAAAGAAAATTAATACGTATAAAAAAACCGCAGCAGTGGAAGGTGGCATTGCAGGTGCCGGAGGCATTTTATTAGGCCTGGCCGATTTTCCCGTTCTAATTGGCATTAAAATGAAATTATTGTTTGATATAGCAAGTCTCTATGGTTTTGATGTAAACGATTATAAAGAACGGGTATACCTCCTGCATATTTTTGAACTGGCATTTTCAAGTCATGCTCACCGAAAATCTGTATATCTTAAAATGACCGATTGGGAATATAAAAAATTACAATTGCCCAACGACATTAACGAGTTTGACTGGCGAAATTTTCAACAGGAATACCGTGACTATATTGACCTGGCAAAAATGGCGCAACTGATCCCTTTAATAGGAGCACCTGTTGGCGTATTGGTGAATTACAGGCTTCTCAAAAAACTGGGCACTACTGCCATGAATGCATACCGGATGCGAATATTGAATACCTGAAAAAAACACGGCGTACCAATTGCAGCTTCTTTAATTTTGCCATTCATCTATAAAATAACACATATGCAAGCCAAACAATTTTTTTATGCAATTGCTATCCTGTTTTCAATTACAGGAATGGAATGTGCCAATAAAACCACAACATCAAGTGATAATAATAATGGTGGAGACTCCGCCAAACTTCCACCAGTAGAAACAAAATCAGCCAATACCAATTATAAATCTGCCTTCGAAGGACAAACAAGAATTGCAGGTGTAAAAACAACCACTCCCTACAAAGTAGATAAACTGGCAGAGAACTTAGGTTTTGCATGGGCCGTAA
>JAYUTS010000214.1:0-6398 GCA_043754995.1 Chitinophagaceae bacterium | reverse complement strand
TGCCAAAGCTAATCAGCTTTTAGACAATTTAATGAAAGCAGTAGATGAACTTTCAGCCATCGGAATGAAGGTTGACGGCACAATTGATTCGTTAGAATTTAGCAAATCATTGCTTACGAATTCTCAGCAGTAAATTTATCAAAGAACATTTGAGCCGCCTTTGACAAAGAACTTTTCAAGTCTGAATGTTCAGTTTCGCTCATTTCATTCTTCGCATCTACTAATAATTTGTTTGCTAACTCTGTCAATTGGCTTTCTACTAATTTCATTTTTTCAGACAAGGCTTTATTTTTGCTCCAAACATATTTGATAGAGCCTTTTTCGCCTTCGCCGATTGGAATATTGCTTTTCAAAATTACTTGTGCTTTTTCTTCAAAAGCGGAGAGATAGTTTTTGTTTTCTGACATTGTTTAATTTTTAAAGTTGTAGTTCCCACGAGTGCGTAGGCTTGTATTTTCTTTTGTATCCGTGCGGTACTTAACATAATGTTAATTATAAGAATAATTATGCTGTAAAGAATCTAAGTTCTTCAGTAAGATCAAGTTGTGGATGGGCCCCTGCAATGGTCTTGGTCTTATCCAAGTGTTGCTTTAAGAACTTCTGGTGTTGATTTGAACCCGGATGAAATGATTTGTGATTCTTTGCTGTTACAATCTGCCGGATCTCTTTCATCAGTTCAAGTGTAGGTTCCTGAAACGCATAATCCGAAAATTTTTCTATTACAAATTGTGTAGCGGCGAAATTAGGATGCGCCAGGTCAATATCATAAAACCGGTAATCACGCAGAACGTCAATGACTAATTCATAAGCCGGGAAATAAAACAAACGGTCGAATTTATTCACCAGGTGATGAACCGTCTCCAGCAAACGGGCCTTGCTTCGATTATTTTCCACCACACCGTCTCTCAAATGCCTCACCGGGCTGATGGTGAAAATGATCTTCAACTTTGGGTTTGCATGGAATAACTGGTGCATGGTATTATCAAATGTGGCAATCTGTTCATCTATGGGCAGCAGGTATTTATCAAACCACTGAGCCGGGGCTTTATGACAATTAGCTACAAACCGGTGCTCTTCTTTTAACTTATATACAAAGGATGAACCCAGGGTTATTATTAACCAGTCAGCTTTTTTTATAAACTCATGTGCTGCTGTTTGCGAACTGTTGATCTGTGCCAATGCAATCTGCAGATCAGGATTTGAAAAACGGCTGTGATGATCCCAGCTTTGCCACAATTCATTATATTGAAACAGATCCTGTTCCGTGTAATGTTGATGTTGTATATAAGAAACCAAACTCCTGCACACACTGATAGGTTCAAACAAAATACCGTTGGGGTTTTGAAGTGTTTGGAATTTCAACTCCTGTAAATTATTACCAATATGTTCGGTAAAGCAACTCCCCACCAACATGATCTTATGCTGATAAGTAATGGGCATCGGTAAAGGTTTGATATCAATATGTGTAAGAAAATTCATGAGCTAAAAATTTGGTCTGCCAACTGCAGACTTTTTTGCAATGCTTCTTTGTTTAAATGAAGTGTGGACTCTTCCTCAAAAAATGCGATCATCTTTTCTGTATCCATATTTCCAACCAACTCATCATTGGCCATGGGGCATCCGCCAATTCCTTTCAATGCTCCATCAAAACGTTTGCAGCCTGCCTTATATGCAGCTTCTAATTTTTCTTTCCAGTTCAATGAAGTGGAATGCAGATGAACACCAATTTCAGTTTGAGGAAGTTGTTGAATAAGATGTTTTGTAATACGTTCCACCTGTTGAGCAGTTGCCAGGCCAACTGTATCAGCCAATGATAAAATCTGAATATCCAGCTCAATTAATTTTTCGGCCCATTCAAATACAATTTCTTCGCTCCACGCATCACCATATGGGTTTCCAAAACCCATGGATAAATAAACTACCAGTTGCTTTTTATTTTTTATACAGAGTTCCTGGATAGCTTCTACTCTTTTTAAAGATTCAGCAATGGAGCTGTTGGTATTTCGTTGTTGAAAGGTTTCAGAAACTGAAAATGGAAAACCGAGATAAGTGATCTCGTCAAACAGTACCGCATCTTCTGCTCCACGTTCGTTCGCAATTATAGCAAGCAGTTTTGTTTGACCAATTCCTAAATCCAAATTTCTTAAAACTTCCTTCGTATCCGCCATTTGAGGAATTGCTTTCGCTGAAACAAAACTGCCGAAATCAATCGTATCAAAACCTACCTGCAGCAAAGAATTGATATACTCAATCTTTTTTTCTGTTGGAATGAAGGTCTTCCAGCCCTGCATGGCATCACGGGGGCATTCAATGAGTTTAATGTTGTTCACTGTCATAGTAACAAAAAGCAAAAATAAGTGATGTTGGCGTAATTAAATTTTCAATGCATTTACTTTATCACGCATGCTGTTAAAAAAACGATTACGTTCTTTTTCGCCAATTCCGCTGATCTGTGTTGACCGGCTGACAACGGTATAAAAGCTTGCAAAGGATTTTTCATTGAACCGTGGATCAGCAGTAATGAGGTAACTTAAAATATTATAGGTAATAAATGAAAGTTTTGTGTCGTTTAATTCTATCAGGATTGTGTTGCTGCCAATAACAACTTCATTGATATAAAACTGTATTGGAGCTTTATATACCAATTCAGAATCACCCGGCATAAATTTGATTCCTTTCTCAACTTCTGTTTCAATATGATCCAAACATTTCTGGAAGGAATCAATGACAATATTGAGATCTTCTTTATGTTTAAAATAACCACCGTCTTTATAATACTGAATCTGGCTGATGGTGCTGTTAATACTTTCTGCATTCCATAATTCAAGAGAAGGTATTTTATTGTATTCTTTAATGATCTGCTGTCCTGTTTCAAAACAATCAAGCAAGGGGAACTCTTCTAATGAAAATAATTTTCCATGATAAGCAGGATCATCTTTAATGGTCTTACTCCAGAAGAATGTTTTAAATGCAGCAATTTCGGGATAGAGATAAAAATGATAAAACGTAATATCCTTACAGAAATACAACATCTTTCTGTGGTTGAATGTATTGAAATGCTTCATGTTGGCAAGCATAGCTTTCAGATAATCGGGAAAACTAACTCTTTCTTCATTGATTTCCTGTGCATGAAAAACAACTAACTCGCTTTTCAGTTGTAATACCTGGTCAATAGAGATTTTATAATGTTCACTTAGTGTTTTCAGTTCGGGTAAGGAGATATCCTTCTCCCCTCTTATGCGGCGGTAGGCACTGTCGTTACTGATATTTAATATTTCAGCTACTTCATCTACCATCGAAACATGAGCAGGCAGGGATGACTTGATATGCTGAAAAAATAATACCTGAGTATTTGCAGTATCCATGATTGTTTGATTTTGGGAATTTCTGCAAACCGGTTTCATGAAGATTTGCAAAAAATACTTAGCCATTGAAAGATAAACTGATTTTTTGCAAAATGCAATAGACATTTTCGTATAAACCCACCGGTTAGTGGTATTACAGTTGATTCGTCAGCTCAACAGCAAATAGCAATTAGGAAAGGGCTATTTGAGAAAGTAGGTTTGAGTTGTCATTCATTATTCACTCACATTTAAATTTAAAAACATGAAAAAGATTTTACTAATACAAGTTTCAGTAATAATGACTACAGTTACATTATTTGCACAAACTCCCAGATTTGGTATAAATGGCGGTTTTTCTTTTGCCAATATGACCTATAAAGAGGGTACCGAAAAAGAAAATACCACAAGCAAGCTTGGGCTTAGTTTGGGTTTTATAACTGACATCCCTATTGGTTCAAATTTTAGTTTTCAACCCGGCTTAAACTTTGTTGAAAAGGGAGCTGAGCTGAAAGAAACAGAAGACATTTATACTTTTCAGGCATCATCAAGAATTTATTATATGGAAGCGCCTTTGAACGTGATCTATAAAATACCTTTCAAAAAAGATCATCTGTTTTTTGGCGCCGGTCCTTCAGCAGCATATGCCTTTAAAGGAAAAACAGAATACAAATATTCTAATGAAATTGAAACAGAAAGTGGTGAAGAAACGATCAAAATAGGTAATAAAGATGATGATGACCTGAAACCATTTGAAGTGGGATTTAATATAATTGGTGGCTATGAATTTAATAACGGCTTACAACTGGCTGCAAATTATAACAGAAGCCTGAACAATCTCCTGCCGGGTGAAAATGAAAAGGCCTCATTGCGAAACAGTTATTTCGGAATTAAGATCGGTTATATGTTTGGCAGAAAAACTAAGTAATGAACTTCTTTTCTCTTATAAAAAATACTTTTCATAAATGTAGCAATTGCATGCTGCAAACCTGTAAAAGAATAAGAACATCATTAAATTTTAGAGTTATGAAGCAAATCACTAAAGCAACTTTACTGTTGTTGTTCATCGTCTTTACACTGGTCACTTTTTCTCAAAAGAAAACCATTCAATTTCCACCTGCAACAGAAATTGCGAACTTAAATAACAAAGAAATATTTCTTAATGAAATTGACAACATTCATTTTTATGGAGAAATTTCAAACGGCAAAGTGATAGCTATAACCGCTCGTGATGCAACTGACAACAGTACTATTCCATTGCATTACAATATTGTTGCGAACAATAATTCTGAAACAAACGGCAGTTCAAAGAGCACGGTTTGCAGATACCTGCCAACAAATGATTCTACAATAGGCAGTAGTGAGCAATGTTATGAATTTGATTGCACCGATTTAATTGATGCTGATTTCAGGCTCATGTCAAGTGCGTTTATTTCAGAAAATACATTTACCAGGAAAAATGAATCAGATGCATTGAGAGTTTATAAAAATAATGACTATGAAATCTTTGCGATGTATTCTGAAAACGAGTTAGCCAATTACGCAGTTAAACCGATACAGGAAAAGCTTTTATCAATACAATGGGGCACAACCTTTACCACTAACCGTTCCAATAATTTAAGGCGCCGATGCTGGATAAAGATCATTTTGATTGATGAGATGGGGAACCGCACATCAAGTATGGTTTACATTCCCTGTACCAAACTGCCAGTTCCGGGTGATGGGAGGAGTAGTTAATAAATTTTTGTCAAACCATTCAATCCATCAAAATAATTGAACTGTATTTCGAAACCAAGACCATCATTATAATAAAACCACTTTTATGGAACAATACTTTGATGAATCAAAAGGCGATCTTAAATATATCCTGGAGGAACAACGTCAAAAAGAAAATGCGGAACTTCATGTTGAGTCTTCTCAACATAAAAGATTAGCATTTTATGATCGCTTATGGAATTGGCTGCTTTCATTAATATTTAAAAAAAACAAGCAAAATAAATTAACATCAGCAATTCCCATATTTATTGAAATATTTTATTGAACCCGATTTATTTAATCTTCTAAATCAATTGACATGCGACTCCACTTTTTATTCATTCTTTTTTTACTTTATCTGAACAATGAAGTTAAAGCGCAACTCAGTCCAACACAAACCATTCGGGGTACGGTAGTTGACAGAGACAGCCGCTCCCCTATTGCCGGAGCCACCATCAGCATCATTGATGCAACTGTTTCAACCATTGCAGATACTGCAGGCAATTATGTTTTAAGACAGGTTCCTACGGGCCGGCAAAGAGTGCAGGTATCTGTTGTTGGGTACCAGGTTTATGTTTCAGATTATATTATTGTCAATGCAGCAAAAGAAATTGAATTGGTTGTTGAACTGAGTGAAGAAAGAAAATCACTCGGCCCCATTGTTATAACGGGCATGCGTAACTCCAAACTGCCGGTAAATAAATTTGCAATGGCAAGCGGCCGTTCTTTTTCTGCAGAAGAAACCCAACGCTTTGCTGCCAGCGCCAACGATCCGGGAAGAATGGTGATGGGTTTTCCCGGTGTGCAGGCATCGAGAGACAGCCGTAATGATATTGTGATCCGTGGAAATAATCCAATGGGCATGCAATGGCGCTTAGAAGGATTGGATATTCCCAATCCCAATCACTTTGCACGCCGTGGAAGCAGTGGCGGCGGTATTACTATTTTCAGTTTAAGTATTTTGGATAACTCCGATTTTTTCAGTGGCGCTTTGCCTGCTGAGTATGGAGATGTATTAAGTGGTGCATTTGATATTCATTTCCGTAAAGGCAACCAGCAAAAAGCAGAATACACCTTTAAAGCCGGGATGATTGGTTTAGAATTTTCAACTGAAGGTCCCATTCAAAAAGGAAGAAGCTCCTACCTGCTGAACTACCGTTATTCATTTCTCGACATACTGAATGCATTTGGTGTTAACCTCGTTGATGAACGGGAGAATAATAAGTTCCAGGATCTGTCTTTCAATCTCTCATTCAGTAATAAAAAGAAAACAGTATTAACCAATGTGTGGGGTATTGGCGG
>JAYUTS010000213.1:0-6408 GCA_043754995.1 Chitinophagaceae bacterium | reverse complement strand
TTTAACAACAACACGCCTTGTTGAGCCCATTTAATTAAATTGCCATGGCGTGCAGGCATACCTATACCCAGATCACTTTGTATTTCTTTATAAATATTAATGAGTGATGGGGGAGGTTGAATACCATCCTGTACAGAAAAGCAAAGTCCATGTGCTTGTCCTTGCCCATGATATGGATCCTGGCCAATGATCACCACTTTCACCTGTTCAAAAGGAGTTTGTGTAAATGCATTGAAGATGAGAGAGCCGGGAGGATAAATGATTTTGCCTTGAATCCTTTCAGTTTTCAGGAATGCAACGATCTGTTGAAAATAAGCTTTCGTAAACTCCTGTTTCAACTCTTGTTTCCAGCTTTCTTCAATCTGAACATCCATGCACAATTGGTTTGGATGCAATGGTACTAAAAATTATCTTTGCTGCCTTCCAGATAAGCGGTATATAAGTTTTGGAAGAATTTTTCATTTAGCCAGAATGATTATAAATGGTCCGGTAGCTCAGTTGGATAGAGCATCCCGATTAGAAATCGGGAGGGTCATTGGTTCAAATTTGATTGGGGATAGAGATAAGTAAATAAAGTTTTTTGGTCCGGTAGCTCAGTTGGATAGAGCATCCCGATTAGAAATCGGGAGGACAATTGGTTCAAATTGATTAGGGATAGAGATAAGTAAATAAAGTTTTTTGGTCCGGTAGCTCAGTTGGATAGAGCATCAGCCTTCTAAGCTGAGGGTCATTGGTTCGAATCCAATCCGGATCACAAAAAAGGAAATCCCGTTTTAATACGGGATTTTTTTATATGACTGCCTGCTGCTACATATTATTCAGCGTTAAGCTGAACAAGTATTATGTCGGATCCACTCCAGACATAGAGCGGCGTTTAGCAGATCATAACCGGGGTAAGGAAAAGTTTACTAAAACAGGTATCCCATGGGTTATAGTTTACAAAGAAATGGTTGATAGCTTAGCTGAAGCAAGAAGAAGGGAACTCCAGATCAAAAAACAGAAAAGCAGAAAGTATATTAAGCAATTGATCAGCTTGTAAAAAAATAGTTGTTCAAATATTTGCTTATTCCAATTAAGACAGTAATTTTACGGTCAGAATTGAATCCGGCCCTAAAACTAAATCTTTCCCGTTTTCAATTTCCACTATTTATCGTCTTTTATCCGAAAGCCCGCCAAATCCTTCGTTAAACTCATTGAGTCCAATCCTATACCCAAGATTGTATTTATTCTTTTTGTATATATGAAAACGAAACTTGTACCTGTATTGACTGCCTTCATGATCATCCTGTTTGTAAAAGCAGGTGCTTCTGTAACCACTCCCTCTTTATTTAGTGAATGGCCCAAAGTATTTGATGTTCAGCTTGAACAGAAGGGTTCTTTTGCAGTATTGCAATGGAAAGCAATTGCCGAGCCGAAAGAAGTTTACTACGAAATTGAAAGCAGCACTGATCAATTGAATTATAAAACAGAAGCTGTTATGCTGGGAGGTTTTTCTACCAATCAGTTTTTCACTTACTCATTTAAAATAAAACAGGCGGAAGCAAAAAAATACTACCGCATCAAACAAAAAAATAATGATGGTTCATCACGCATTGTGAGTGAACAATCAATGTAAATATATTCAACGAACTGTTGGTTCTCTTATAGGTAAATACGCCGTCCTTATTCTTAAGGATGGCTTTTTTTAAATTAGATGTGAAATTGGAGATAATAGTTAGTCCAGCAACGAGAGGTAAATAATTTTTAATTATTAATTATTGTGAGTTTTTATTCTTCACTTTTGAAATACCAAGAAGGCCATTTTTTATTTGTACCAAAGCTTTTAACTCTTTTTGTGAGGGACTTTCCATTTACGATTAAGTAAAGCCTCCCTTTTTTTACAAGCAATTTGTTAGGGGGATAATGATTATTTTGCCACCCCAGTGAAAAGGTTGCAATATTATTATCACCTTGATAAATTTCAGGAATAATTTCCGGCGCTGACTTTATGTCAACTGCTGTTGTCGTTGTTGCTGGGTCAGGAAGTCTTTCTGGAGTTTCGTCAGATGACAAAACTAAAATGTCGGTAGTAACGTTATTTGGAGACGTTTTTTTTAGTGTGTCGTAGATTGGAACCATTTTTAAATAAACTGTATCACCTTTTAGTTCCCATATACCTTTTGTCCAACTTGACATCATATGGAAATGCCATGTATATTTAAAAGTACTGTCTTGATAAAGTTGAATTCTTTCGCCAGAGTAATTACGATATTGGCCAATTAGGTTTTTTTGAGCCGTCAAACTAAGTGTAGTGAAAAAAAAGAGGATAAATATGACGGCTTTCATAGTCGTTTTTTGCTTTTTATCAATGTTACACGTAACTGAGAAGTTGGTTAGAGATTTAAGCATTAGCCATTTCATCTTTCTTTTTTTAAAAGTTAAAGCTATTTAGCTTGCCTTTCATCAAGTACTAATCATCCATTCACCATCTTTTCTTCCAGTTCCATTACTTTCTCAAATACCATTTCATATTCTTTGTTGAATTGTTTTAACTCATTGCTGAGTTTTTTATACGCAGTTTCCGTTTGTTGAAATTTATCTTTATCGGTGTAAGTGGATGGTTCAGATAACTGCTGTTCCATTTTATTCCGTTGTTCGGTAGTGGTAGTAATCTTTTCTTCCAACTGCTGCAACATCCGCTGCTGTTTCTGTAACTCTTTCTTCACATCTTTATTGATCACTTGCTTTTGTTCTACAACAACAGATTGTTGTTTCATCGGTTTTTCTTCAACCACTTTTTTTACTTCCGGCTTCTTCTCACTTCCGGTTACCGGCTCTTTACTATCGGCTTGTTTCTTCGCCATCCTTTCTTTCCACTCGAGGTATTCGGTATAAGTGCCTTTGAATTCCTTGATTTCCTCATCCACAATTTCCCAAATCTTATTGGCTGTTTGTGCAACAAAAAAACGATCATGGCTTACAAGAATAATACTGCCCTGGTATTTATTCAATGCTTCAATGAGTAACTCCACTGAATGCATATCGAGGTGGTTCGTTGGTTCATCGAGCAACAGGAAGTTGGCTTTACTTATAATGGTTTTGGCCAATGCAATTCTTGCTTTCTCACCACCACTTAATACTTTGATTCTTTTATCTGCATCATCACCACTGAATAAAAAGCAACCAAGCAGGGTTCTCAATTCCTGGTCGGTTTTTTGACTGCCGCAACTTTTCATTTCATCAATCAATGTATGATTGAGATCGAGAGCTTCCAACTGATGCTGGGCATAAAAACTTTCATCTACATTATGTCCCCATTTGCGCTCGCCTTCAAATGTTTCAGTACCCGCAATGATCCGCAGCAGGGTACTCTTACCTTTTCCATTCGCACCTATCAAAGCAATCTTATCACCTCTTTCAATTTCTGCACTGGTATTGGTAGCAATCCGGGTTTCACCAAAGTGTTTGCTGATATGTTTCAGCTCACATAAAACTTTACCGGGCATTTTATCAACAGCAAAATTGATACGGATATTGGGCCGTTCATTGCTGGGAGCTTCTATAACGTCCAGCTTTTCTAATTTTTTGATGGCCGTTTGTGCAGCGGCTGCTTTACTTGCTTTTGCCCGGAAACGTTCAATAAAGCGTTCCTGTTGGCGGATAAAATCCTGCTGATTCACAAAAGCTTTTTGCTGCAACTCCATCCTGATCTCTTTCTCTTTCTGATAAAAGGAATAGTTGCCGCCATAAATATGAATGCCTTGCTGAAATACTTCCACGGTTTTGGTTACCATCCGGTCGAGAAACCAACGATCATGCGATACAATGATGACAGAGCCCTGGTAATGGAGGAGATATTTTTCCAGCCATTCAATACTGGGAAGATCCAGGTGGTTGGTCGGTTCATCCAACAATAACAGGTCAGGCTGTTGTAAGATCATCTTGGCCAGCAATACACGCATGCGCCATCCACCACTGAATTCTTTATAAGGTCGTTTGAGATCGGCGTTGGCAAAGCCCAAACCCTGTAAAATTTCTTCTGTTTTGTGATGGATATTATAACCATCGAGGGTATCCATTTCATGCAGCTTATCGCTGTAAAGATGAAGCAGGGCCTCATCTTCATGATTTTTTTCCAATTGAATGCCGATTTCTTCAATTTCCTTTTCCAGCAGCAATACATTTTCAAAGGCACCGAGTGCCACCTGCAGAATAGAGTCATTGGTATCAAAACTCAACAGGTCCTGGTGCAGGTATCCAATGCTGGTATTGCGGCTGCGGATCACTTCTCCTTTATTGGGTACATATTCACCCACCAGCAGTTTCAGCAGTGTTGATTTACCCGTACCGTTATAGCCAATGAGGCCAATGCGTTCGTTGGGATGAATATGCCAGGTGGCATCTTCTATAATGGCCCTTGCGCCAAATTCGAATGTTACATTTTGAAAACCAGCCAGCATAATTTTAAAAATAATCCGCAAAGGTAAGCCATTCATGAAAAGCTGACAGTGCAAAACTTCAAAACATTTAACTTTGACAAAATTTTGTTTATGAAAAATGCATGCCTGATCGTTTTTATTATTGTTCTATCTGTTTCATGTAAAAGCAAAGAAGAGAAAACAGAAACAACAGCAACCGAAGCAAAAACAACTACAGGGTATATTTATTCTGACACTTTCAATCAATCCATCAACAACACGCTCAATGCCTATTATAGTTTAAAGGATGCATTTGTAGCAAGTGATACAGTGAAAGTAAATGCTGCAGGGGTTGAGCTGAAAACCTTACTTGAAAATTTAAAACTGGAAGAAGTACAGAAAAATGATACACTTGGTTTTTCAAGTATAAACGGAAGACCCGGTGATGTGGCTTCAGAAATTTCTGGTATGTTGGGAGAAAAAGACCTGGAGAAAAAAAGAGAATCATTTGAAATGATCTCGAATGCATTTTATGACCTGGTACGTGTTATTAAACCAACAGGTGCTACCATTTATTATCAATATTGTCCCATGGCGTTTAATGATAAAGGTGCTTATTGGTTAAGCAATGCCGATAGTATCCGCAATCCTTATTTTGGAAAGAAGATGCTCACCTGTGGTGAAGTGAAAGAAACGATGAAATTTTGATGAAGTTGTGAGTTTTAAGTTCTTAGTTTTGAGTTCTGTGTTTTGAGTTTTAAGTTCTGATCATGTATCAGCATAACAAAAGCAGATGTAAAACTTCAGACTGTTTATCCCCTCCGTGGAGGGGTTGCAGACTGTTACACAGGAAGATGCCTGAATGGGGTGGGTGAACTGTAAACAAAAGAAAACGATTGCTTGTTATAGAGGAGACTTTTAAAACGGGATTTAACCGAATGCAGCATTTAAAACATCTGACCAGCTTACTGTTTTCTTTTCTTTTTCTTCAATCCCTGTTTGCACAGGAAAAATTTACCATCAGCGGTTATGTGAAGGACAGCACCAGTAATGAAACCATTATTGGCGCCACCATTACAGTTAAAGGACTCAGCAAAGGCATCAACTCCAATCAATATGGTTTTTATTCCATCACATTAGACCAGGGAACACATACGCTTACGGTTTCGCATGTGGGTTATGTGGCAAAGGAATTTGTATTTGAGTTGAATGCAAACAGTCAATTCAACTTTGATATGATTCCACGGATCACCAATACTCAGGAAGTGATCATCTATTCCAAAAAAAGAGATCTGAATGTGAAGGCAGCGCAGATGGGGAAGTTTGAACTGAGTATGAACCAAATCAAATCAGTTCCTGCATTAGGTGGTGAAGTTGATCCAATGAAAGTATTACAACTGCTGCCCGGTGTACGCAATGCAGGCGAGGGCAACAGTGGTTTGTATGTACGTGGCGGCGGACCCGATCAGAATTTAATTTTATTAGATGATGCAGTGGTCTATAATCCCGGTCACCTGTTTGGTTTCTTTTCTGTATTCAACAGCGATGCATTAAAAAATGTAACACTCATCAAAGGTGGAATGCCAGCTAACTATGGAGGACGCATCAGCAGCGTCGTTGATATTGCCATGAAGGATGGCAACAATAAAAAATTCCAGGTAGAAGGTGGTATTGGCACCATTGCTTCAAGAGTTTCTATACAAGGCCCGCTTGTAAAAGAGAAAGCCTCTTTTATTGTTTCTGCACGACGTACTTATATTGATGTATTGGCCAAACCATTTATTAAAGAGGGGAGTGCTTTTGCAGGAAGCGGATATTATTTCTATGATCTAAATACAAAGATCAATTATAAATTTTCGGAGAAAGACCGTTTGTACATGAGTGGATATTTTGGGCGTGATGTATTTACCTTTAATAACAAGGAAAGAAGTTTTTATGCAAGAATACCATGGGGTAATTCAACGGGTACTGTTCGTTGGAACCATGTGTTCAACAGTAAATTATTTGCCAA
>JAYUTS010000212.1:0-6441 GCA_043754995.1 Chitinophagaceae bacterium | reverse complement strand
GTACATTCATTATTGTTTATCATGCACGGAAAAGAAGAACAGGATCACAGATACTCAACCGGGGAACAGTGATCAATGAAATGGGCGGTTTGAGAAATGCAGATGCACAGGGGTTCATGTTGGGCACAAATGAAGTAAAAGAAAAGCAAAGCATTGCCAGTGGTTTTATATTAGATGAGGATGAGAACCCTATAGCCGGCGCCATTGTTTCTGTTGCTGAAACAGGAGAGAGCACAGTTACAACAAACAATGGTTCTTTTAAATTTACCAGCAGCATTATACCTTATACATTGCTGGTTGAAGCAGCAGGCTATGAGGATTATGAAGCAACCAAAACAGATGATGATGGAAATATCCGCATCATCATGAAAGCGGCCAGTGCGAATGTGCTGGATGAGTTACAACAGGGAGTTGTAATTGCTGATTTTTATTTACCATACAGGTGTTGTTCCGATTGTCCGCCGATACAATACATTGTTCAGGATAAAATGTCGCCGGATGTTCCAAACAAAGGCCCTGTTGCAAATGCAGGTCCTGATCAAACAATTACGTTGCCTGCTGACAGTGTTACGTTAAACGGATCGGCATCAACAGATCCTGATGGAACCATTGTACACTTCCAATGGATCAAAAAATCAGGGCCATCAACCCCTCAACCAACCATCGTTACTGAAACAAGTGCACAGACTGCTGTAAAGAATCTTGTTGAAGCTGTGTATGTGTTTGAATTAAGTGTAACGGACGATAAGGGTTCTATTGCCAGAGACGAAGTTGAGATAACAGTGAAGGCAGCGCCACCGGCAGAAAATAAACCGCCAATCGCAAAAGCAACTGCCACTTTATTCCTCGTTGCAGGAAATGCAATCAAATTAGATGGAACTGGTTCAACAGATGAAGATGGAACAATCGTTGCGTACAAATGGAGCCAGTCGCCAGGCGGTTTTGCTGTTACAATAGCTGGAGAAACATCTGAAACAGCATTTGTGAAAGATATGGAACCCGGCACCTACAAGTTTCAATTGATTGTTACAGATAATAATGGAGCAACAGGCAGAACTGAAGTAAGCATCACTATTGTAGCGCCACCCAATCAACCACCAAAAGCAAATGCAGGACCTAACCAGGTGGTTACCATTTCGCCTAATGGAAAAATTACATTGAACGGAACTGCTTCAACAGATCCGGAAGGAGGAGTATTGATTTATAGCTGGAGTGTTGTTGCGGGAAGTGCCAACAACCCAAACATCGTTGATCCGGCAAAAGATATTACAGATGTTACAGGATTAGTGGCAGGTGATTATAAGTTTCAATTAAAAGTAACAGACGATAAAGACGCCAGTGATACAGCTACCGTTGCTGTTCAGGTAATCATTCGTGAAGCAATACGCAAAACATGCGGGCCGCTTACGGATATTATCAAACTGTTTGATGAATTGGAAACAATTGATCAGCGCCGGTTCCCCATTTTCACCAATGCAGATGGATTTACTTCTATCAGCAGTGTGAAAGAATTTTTTGCAATGATGCAGGGAATCGTCAACAGTTCAACCGATAAACAAATTGATTTCTTTGGATCTGTTATCAATGGAGCAACGGTGCAGGATTTGTTGATCAAATGGCTGACTGAATTACAAAAGCTGATCATTGAACGCAAAGATTTACGTTTACTGGCACTGGCTTTATACAGAATTCTGAATCTGTTGGCCATGTATATTGTTTGTATTCAGAAAGAAGATTTTGATATTGCCAAAGTGCCAATGCAAAAAGTCTTTACACTTATTCAAAGGCATGTGAAACAATGGGTTGATCTGATTGCAACAGGTGTGTTTGCTCCTGCTGAGATCAAAATGGTGAAAATAATTGGCGATGATATTGAAAAGGAAATGCAAAGGGTAGATGCGAATGGCGAAGCAGCAGCTAAACCAAAATATATGAGATTATTAAAACAACTTCTCGATCTTATCAAAAGTATTCCATAATGCATGTAGCTACTAATCATATCATCAAAACTGCAACATTGGATTTCCAATACAATGGAAAAACAGATGGGTTTGCCTTTCAGCAGGATGTTAGAGATTGGTTTGATGATTTCATTACAAAGCTGAATGATGAAGTAAGTGATTTATCAACCGACGATTCTATCATTACAATTGATAGCCTGCAATTAGAAGTTGAACTGGCAGGAACCGATTGGCGGCAACAGGCATCGCAAAAAATTCTGGAGCAATTCAAAGACAGAATACGTTTAATCAGGTCAGGTGTATTTGCCTCACCGGGCTACACAGAAGAAACTGAAACGAAAAAATTTTCAGAATTATTTCTGTACTACCTGCAATATGGATACCTGCCTTGGTATGCATTGCCTGTTACAGCAGAAAAATGGAATGAGCAGGTTGAGACATTAATGATGCAGGCCGATGAAAAATTTGTGCAGGCGTTGAAAGAACTGCTGTCGCAGTCTGCTAACAACAGAGAGCGACTTATGCAAACAATTCCATTTCAAACAGCAGTTGAATTATTTCGTTCAGCATCAGTTCATCGTCCCATCATTCATCACCGGCTCATACATGATCTGCAACTATTAATGAAGATTGCCCTCATTCATCATTACAGTGAATTAAAACTGGTTGTTTACCGCTCTTTTCTATTCAGTCTTTCAGAAAAAGCCGATCCCCTGCAGATCAAACAGGAACTGGCAATATCCATCCATCGGAAAGCATTGATCAACCCTTCCATTGTTGAATCAATAAGAGATCTTCAGTTTCAATCACAAAGGTTAATTACTTTAAAAAATGAACTCACTGAAGAAGCGAAAAATACAAAAGCAAAAAGAGAAGTAAGAAAATACCGGCAGCAAAAGCAACTCAAAGAACAGGAAGAGTTTGTTCATCAGCAGGAAAATTTGCAATTGTTGGTCAACCAACCGGTCTTTATTTCAAATGCAGGGCTTGTATTGGTTGCCGCTTTTCTTCCGGCTTTATTTGAAAAAACAAAACTCAGTGCCGATCATCAAATTCAGCATACAGATAAAGCTGTTTGTTTTGTTCATTACCTCTCAACAGGAAATAAAAACATGCAGGAGTATGAACTGGTTCTTCCAAAAATATTATGCGGTATAGCAATTGATCAGCCGGTTGATACAGCCAAATTTCAAGTGGATAAAATCTTCAAAAAAGAGGCAGAAGAAGTATTAACTTCTGTTATAGAATACTGGAATATTCTGCAAAAAACATCCATTGATGGTTTGCGGGAATCATTTCTGAAACGCAATGGAAAATTAACCTATGATGGAAAAGATTGGTTGCTGCAGGTTGAACAGCAATCCTATGATATGCTCTTACAGCACTTACCCTGGAATATATCCATGATCAAACTGCCATGGATGGAGCAGTTGTTAAAAACAGAATGGATTTATTAAACTCAAAATAACAGAACATGAAAATACAAAGTAACAAACTCGTAACCGAAACCGGCGACAAACCTGTTTCATTTGTGAATTCACCCAATCAGGGTGGAGTGATCACGCCAAAATTCCTGATCATTCATTACACTGCTGGCCGCAGTGCTAAATCAAGCATCGAATGGTTTATGAACCCACAGGCACAGGCATCGGCGCATTTGGTGATTGGTCCCGATGGAAGCATTACACAACTTGTTCCATTTAATAAAAAAGCATTTCATGCAGGTAAAAGTAAATGGGCAGGTTTAGACGGACTCAACAGTCATTCCATTGGCATTGAATTAGACAATCCCGGCAAACTAAAAAAAACAGGAAGCAAATGGTTAGCATGGTTTGGTGCAGAATATCCCGAAAACAAAGTATTGATTGCAACACATAAACATCAACAGGAACCGGCCGGCTGGCATATTTATACAGAAGCACAGATTGAAGCCTGTATTAAAGTGAGCCAGGTTATTGTTAAGCATTATAACCTGCTCGAAATTCTTGGTCACGATGATATCTCTCCACTAAGGAAAGAAGACCCCGGTCCTGCATTTCCGATGGAATCATTTAAATCAAAAGTGCTTGGCCGTGAAAATGATACAGAAGAATTGTTCAAAGTAAACACAGCAGGTACCAATTTCAGAACAGGGCCTGGAACAGGGTTTGCTTCGATGGGTAAACTCTCAAAAGGAGTGAAAGTAGAATTTGTAGAAAGTAATATGGGCTGGTTTCATGTAGTGCTTGCACAAAGAGTAACCGGCATTACTGAACCTGAAGGTTGGGTGCATAGCAGCTTGTTGACAAAAATTTAATGAGTACATGTTTTCATCTGCAGAAAAAACAAAAAATGTAAATGTGCAACGGCAGCAGCAGCCGGGGCAAACCTTCTTTCGTAAAGCAGGTGAAGAATCTTTTTTTGGTACTAAGGAAAGCCCATCCTTTTTCTCATCTGCCATCCAGGCAAAACTTTCAGTAAGCAGTCCTGATGATCCGCAGGAAAAAGAAGCAGATGCTGTTGCGGACCAGGTGATGCGGATGCCTGAGCCTGTTGCTGTAACAGAAAAGAAAGAAGACTTGTCCTCCGTAGCATCTGCGAAGGAGGAAGAAAAAGTACAGAAGAAAGAAGATGAAGAAAAGCTGCAGGCAAAAAGCGAATCGCCTTTTATTTCCGTTCAACGTAAATGCGATGGATGTGAGAAAGAAAATAAAGCACAGGCCAAACTCTTTCGCATGATTCAACGAAGTGAAGATCCATCATCTTCTTCGGCTGATGCAGGAAATGTTGAATCAGGAACAGATTATACTATTGATCGAAAAGAAATCTCAATCCATCATTCGCACATCATTCAACGCAGTGGAAGGGGCCCACCGGAAAGCTCTATACCGTTTGAGCAAAATCTTTCTTCTTCAAAAGGAGCAGGAAGTCCTTTGACTTCAGATACCAAACAATTTATGGAAAGCTGCTTCAGCGCAGACTTTAGCGACGTACGCATTCACACAGGAAGCTATGCAGAAAACCTGAGCAGTAATATTCATGCGCAGGCCTTTACGCATGGGAACGATATCTATTTCAATTCCGGTAAGTATTCTCCTGATACTTCTACAGGCGGAACTTTGCTTGCACATGAATTAACGCATACCATTCAACAGGGAGCAAGTACTTCGCATACCCCAACCATAGTAGCAACCAAATCGGTTGCCCGTAAAAATATTATTCAGCGAAGTGCTGCTGCAGTTCCATCGCAATTAACCAATGCAGTTGATAAAGCAAAAACAGTTGAAGGAAAGATTGATGCCAATAAACCACAGGCCGATGGTAACCGTACCGGATGGGAACATTTAGTAGAAATCTTTAAATCTACGTTTGGTGAAGAGATGATTGTAAGCGGAGGTGGCTCTGCAGTAAAAGATGCTGTTGCAGAACAGGATATTAAAAAGAAACGGGAACAGAGTGGAGTGATGGTGGTTGATACAACCAGCAAAACAGATCGGGGTGGAATCATGGGAACCAAAACCGGATCAAGAGATGCAATGCCAAGCTGGTGTGGCATTTTTGTGTTCTGGGCATTGAATAAGAGTGGTGTGCCAATGCCGAAATGGAAATTAGGTGAACGCATGATTAAACCGGAAGCGGCACGATCACCAGGTACAACTCCATTGCCGGGTGATATTGCATACCGAAATGCATTCTCACATTTTGCGATTGTAGCAAGTGTGAATGGAGCAACTGTTACAACAGTGAATGGTAACACAGCCGGAGAAGATAATCTTGGTGGGCAAGTGCAAACAAAAGATCATCCGTTGAGTGAATGGACAGCGTTCTTCAATCCATTACAGATCATGACAGGTGCATTGGGTGAAGGAGAAGGTGCAGCGGTGCAGGAACCACCAAAAACACTGGCTGAATTAAGAAATGATGCAGCAAAACTGAATCGTAAAGAAGAAGCGGGTGAAAAAGAACCAGGAGAAGATAATGAAAAGGCAGTTCAAGCGAAACAGGAATTGAGTAGTTGGCAGGTAGATGCAAAAGCCGGGTTGCAAACAACAACTCCTGCTATTCAAAAAGCAGAAGACGATAAAGAACTGCAGAAAAAAGAAGAAGAACAAAAAGAAGAGGAGAAATTAAATGCAGGTCCGGTTAACAGTGTGCAGAAAAAAGAAGCCGATGAATTCATTTCTGGTGAAGCAAACTGTATAGAAAATAACTACAGCGATTCTTCTCAACATGCTATTCAAACAAAAACAGAAAATGAAAATAGTTCTTTGACAGAGCAAACAAATGTTCCTGTTCAGGATAATGAAACAGAACAGGAACGTGGTCCTCCTGTACAGATGAAGAGTGAGGAAGAAGATGTTGTTCAACGTTCAGTGATTGATGATGCATTGAGTTATGTGAGCACAAGCAGTTTGTTGGGTTGTGTAAGCATTACCAGCTTTAATGAAACCTCTGCTTGTGTATTACGCAAAGCAAGAGATGTGGCCCTGCATATCCCCGG
>JAYUTS010000211.1:0-16190 GCA_043754995.1 Chitinophagaceae bacterium | reverse complement strand
ACTATTGCACAACAAAAATTATATTACAAAAACCCGGCAGTTCCTTTTTATCCTGGTGTATTAATTAAATCTGGGACTTATTTAGTTGATGATGCATTTCTTACACAGATGATAAAAACCAATAGAACTAATGGTTTTAAGGGAGAATGTTTCTTTTTTTATGAAGGTATAAAGGACAAGCTACCATTTTTTCAAGGGCAATATCCTTACATTAGATAATTAATTATAACATGAAGAAAATTATTTTTTTGGCTGTACTTGTAAAGTGCAGCCTTTTTATATCTGCCCAAAAACTAACTAAGTTGGTAGATCCTTTTTTAGGAACTGGGGGTCATGGGCATGTATATCCTGGTGCTGTTGTGCCATTTGGTATGGTGCAATTAAGTCCTGATAATGGCGATGAAGGTTGGGACTGGTGCAGCGGTTATCATTACAACAGTAAAACCATTGCAGGGTTTAGTCACATGCATTTAAGCGGTACAGGTATTGGAGACTGGTGCGATATTTCTGTACTTCCACTAACAGATACAAGCGAAATAAGAAAAGAAAAAATAAAAATTCCTTTCAGTCATACCAACGAATCTGCAAAGCCTGGTTATTATAGAGTGCAATTAAATAATAATGTAAACTGTGAATTTACAGCAACAGAAAGAACAGGATTCCATCGTTACACATTTCCAAACAAACAAGGATGGTTACGTTTTGATATGGGCTTTCGTATCAATTGGGATCAAAGCACCGCTGGTATGCTACAACTAATAGATGCTTATACATTAGTTGGTTACCGTTACAGTACAGGATGGGCCAAGGGACAGAAAGTATATTTTGCTGCAAAATTTTCATCACCCGTTCTGCAACATATTTTTATTGATGATACAAGTGCAACAAAAAACAAAGCAGAAGGCAAGCTGGTGAAAATTGCCTTGCAGTTTTCTACACTTCAACAATTACTGGTAAATGTTTCATTAAGTACTGTAAGTACCGATAAAGCATTACTGGAAGTAAATAAAACAACAGCACAAAATTTTAAAACCGTTGCTACAAATGCCGAAACGCTTTGGGAAAAAGAATTACAGAAAATAAAAATCAATACAGATAATAAAGAACTGGCAACAAAATTTTATACTTCGCTTTACAGAACATGTTTAGCACCTTTAATAAGCAGCGATGCAGATGGTGCTTATCAAACACATGATAACAAACAACTCAAATTCACAAAAGGAAAAAACAAGTACACCGTCTTTTCTCAGTGGGATGTGTTCCGTGCATTGAACCCTCTCTTTACCATAACACAAACGGAACGATTGCCAGACATGATTAACAGCATGCTGCAATTGTATGAAGATAATGGACTGTTGCCTGTATGGGATTTAAGCACATGGGAAGCAAATACCATGACGGGCTACCACAGTGTACCCATTATTGCAGATGCGATGTTGAAAAACATTAAAGGCTTTGATTACAACAAAGCGTATAAAGCGATGCGTAAGAGTGCTTTTCAAAATCAAAGAGGTACACCTGAATATATCCAGTATGGTTACTTGCCACAGGATAAACATGGCTGGAGTGTTACTATTACTTTAGAATATGCATTTGATGATTGGTGTATTGCACAAGTGGCAAAGAAATTGGGCAAGATGGATGATAATAAATTGTTCATGCAAAGAGCAATGAGTTATAAAAAACTTTTTGATGCACAAACAGGCTTCATGCGCAGCAAAAACAGCAATGGAAAATTTGTAGAACCATTTGATCCTTTATTAAGTGAACACGGTTTTGAAGGACAATACATTGAAGGTACTGCCTGGCAGCATAGTTTTTTTGTGCCGCATGATGTGAGTGGATTTGCAAATTTGTTTGGTGGTAAAGAAAAACTCATTGCCAAGCTCGATGAATTGTTTACAGCTCCATCTGAACTGCATGGTGAAAATACAAGTGCTGATGTTACAGGTTTAATTGGTCAGTATGCACATGGTAATGAACCAAGCCATCATATCATTTATATGTACACAGCGTTAGGAGCACCATATAAAGCTGCGAAATGGATTAAAGTAGTTGCAGACAGTATGTACAAAACTGGACCGGATGGTTTGGTGGGCAACGATGATTGCGGGCAAATGAGTGCCTGGTATCTTTGGACTTGTTTGGGGTTTTATCCTATGAACCCAGCAAGTGGTGAATATGTGTTTGGATTGCCCTTTATAAAAAATGCAACTATTCAATTACCTGCAAATAAAAATCTGCAAATAAAAGTAGTACGCTATAAAAGCAATATAAAAAAAGGAATTCAATTTGTAAAATGGAATAGTAAATCAATACCTGTTGTTTCCATACAGCATCAGCAGTTAATGAAAGGAGGTTTGCTGGAGTTATTTGTGGGTGAATAAATAAAATTTTTAATTGATTCAAATACATTTAATGAATTATAAAAAACTCTACACACACTGCATAGCACTGTTACTTTTCATAAGCACAAATGCACAGCCACTTACTGCAGAGCAAAACAAAACTATTCTCAATGCAAAACAGGGTGAAATTATTTTGCTGCCCAATTTTATTACACAATCAATTCCCTTACTCAACTATCAAAAAATAATTCTACCCGGCCCTCAATATATTATTTCTGATGACCCGGAATATATTCGTGTGCCAGAAATTATTGCCATAAGAGAAAAAGTGAAGCCCGGCGCAGTTCGATTGTATTTGTACAATGTAAATGGAGTAAAAGAACCAAAACAAATAGAACGAAAAATTACAGCACTTATTAAAAATACAGGAACAGCAGATATGCATTTACGCATGCTGAAATTTTCGAGCCAAAAACCAAGTACAAACTATTTCAAAATTGCAAAGCAGGGGTTGTATGATTATTTTTATTCGCAACCATCCTTAAAAATTATAACTATTAAACCTGGCACAGCAATTCCTATTGATACAGCATTAGAAAACAATATTGTAACCTACGATCAACTGGTGCATGGCATTTATGAGTTTGTCATTGATCAGCCCGGAGAAGTAAGTGTGTTGCAAACAAGTACATCAACCTCCGGCATCATTGCTAATGAGCAAATAAAAACAATTGCAGGTTCACGGCACATGAATGCAGGCAGAGGTTTGTTTGGAGTAAGTAATTATAAAATTTTTATTACGGACACTTTTGATACAAAGAACGAAACAATTTCATTGCAACTTGCCGATGGAAAACAAGATCCTTGGGTTAGAGGTATTGATGGCAGTAACGGGCAACCTGCCGAACTGCAGGGCAATTATGGAATTATGTATGAAGTAGAACTAAAATGGAAAAGTACTAATGGAAAAGGGTTGGCCTTAGTAACCTATAATGCAAGAAGTGGTGATAGTAAATGGTGTAGCGGCATGGCTAATACAATGATAGTGAGCAATGGAAAATTTAAAGAAGGCATTATTCAATTACCATCAGATAAATTAATAACAAAAGCATTGCCGGAAGTAATCTTAATCCAAATCTTTCTACCTTCAAAAACAGGCGAAGTGCAAACCATACGTTTTACCTACTCACCCCCCGGTGCATCCTGCTTGCCCACACCACTGGTGTTTGTTCCTGTGGGAATGAAATAATGATGAAAAAGAATTACCCTTCACTTTGCATTTTTTTTATTTCTTCCTCAAACCAGGGCATATAATCATACACTTTTGAAACAAGAAAATAAGGAAGCGTTAATAAAAGATATTCTTTCCCAGCAGGGGTAATCACTTTAGTGATATTGATTTTAGCTGCACAAAAACGAACAGCCATATTATGCGGTGCCATGTCCATATATAAATGAAGTGATTTTAATTTGCCGGTAGCACCAGATTTTACTTCTATAGGAATAAGCTTGGCATTGTACTGTATTATATAATCAACTTCTGCAGTAGATGAATTCTTTTCCCGTACCCAAAATTGAAGTGCGTGCAAAGAAGAATGATCTGTTGCTAATAATTCCTGCCCTACTAAATGCTCAATTACTAGCCCTGCATGTACCGTGTTTAAATCGTTCGTTCCAATAATGTCTTTTTGAATACCCGATGAAAAATTTAAAAGACCTGTATCCAGCACTTGCAGTTTTGGCGACTTTCTTTTATCGGGCAGTAGAGGTAATGCTGCACCAGTATTGGGATAGATTAAGTGTATTAACAAAGCTTTCTCTAATATACGCAACGCTTCAACCATTTCTCTTTTACCATAATTTGATCGGCCAAACCCCGCAAAAGTAATCCGCTTCCCCGCCTCACTAAATACAGATTGAATTGCATGGCGTAAATAATTTGTTTGTGCTGAACTGATAGCATACTTTTCTACATCATCTAAATACGCCTGAATGAGCGAATCATAAATATTTTTAAGACCAGCAATGTTTTTTGTTGATGCATACTTTTTTACAATCTCCGGCATACCACCAATAATTGCATACAAATGAAAAAGTGAAAGCAATTTATCATAAGCTAAATCGGCAAACGGAATTTTATGATAATATTCAGCAGCCATTTTTTCATTAACAGCAACTAAAAATTCATCAAAGGAAACTGGTCTTACAACCAAATATTCAACTCTGCCTACCGGAAAGCTACTTGTTCTATCAAAAAGACTTTCCAATAAAGAACCTGCCGCAATTACATGTATATCGGGCCGATGCTCATAAAAGTAGCGGAGAATATTTAATGCCGACGGCAGTGCCTGAATTTCATCAATAAAGATTAATGTGCCCTCAGATTTTGAATAGAGTATTTCTTTTTGCAAAAAAAGAGTTTCTAAAAGAATGTCAACCGTAGTAAAATCTTCAAAAGCTTTTCTGTCTGCTGGCAATTCTAAGTTGAGATAAACGTATTGCGTAAACCCCTGTGCAAAAAATTTTACCAATGTAGTTTTTCCTACCTGACGGGCACCACGTAATACAAGAGGTTTGCGATCACTTTTTAGTGCCCATTTTTGAAGTTCTTTAGAAACGTTTCTTTCAAACATGTCCCAAAATTAGGGCTATTTTTAGTAAAACTTGTACCATAATTAGGGTTGTTTTTAGTAAAATATGTCCTAAAATTAGGGTAATAAAATTCAAATAATTAGCTAAAATAGAACTAATACCTTGATTATCAACAGCAATACTACGACTTAGCATAATATACCCATGCTACTTTGAACAAATAATGAAAGGAAATAAAAGCTATTAAAAATAGCAACCAAGAACTAAAAAGAATAGACAATGAAACAAAGCATGAAGGAGAGGTTCTTTTACGTTTTCCAAAACCATTTTCGCTTTACAAACAAAATGGTTATAATTGAAACAACACCCGTAAACACCACACCCTTCATCAACCCCATGAAAAAGTTTTGATTCATGGCATCCCAAAATGATTTTAAAGTTGTTAAGTTAAGCAACGGAAGCAAAATTAAATTACCAGCTACATAAGCCACCATTGGGTTTTTACCAGTGAGTGAAAAATAATTGATAATAGAAGAAAAATAATTTCGTTTAGATAACACATCAAAACAAAGAATAGTAAAAAAAGCAAGTCCGCTTGTAACAAAATAATAACTGTAAGTAGAGGGATCTTTTTTTATTCCTCCTTCATACGCTTCAAAACATAAACCAAGCAATAACAAAAAGCTTGCAGCAGCAATTAGATTTTTGTACAATGTATTTTCAGCAATATGCTTTTTTGCTAAATACACGGCTATGGTGCAAAGAAATGCTGTACTAATAAAATTAAACAACAGCATTCGGGTAAACAATCCATACAAATTCAACACCACTAAACTTACTGCAATGATTGCCAGCAAATTTTTTGTTTGAGGTTGTGCTTTTTCATTCTTCATTTTTAATTTTTCATTCTTCATTCCATTCAGCATCCATTCACCTGCAAATGTGCCGGGGATAATAATGAACAAATATTTTAGAAAGTAAAATTTATACAGCCAGTTGAATTTAAAACTGCCAACAGCATTCAAATTGAAAACTGTTTTCAGCCATCCATCGTTCGGTTCTTTGGCAGCAAGAAAAGCAGCCAATACAAATGCTAAAACTCCTATACGCAATAAAGGTTTTTGTACGGTAAAAAAATAAACAAGTGTTCCAAACAAAGCCATATTGGCCAATACCATAATGATGATATCGCTATGATAGAAGTCAAAACCCTTTCCACCCCAAAACGGTAGCTTCCATAATAAGATTAGGGCAATAGCAAATGAAACAATCTTTGCAGCTAAAAAAACATGCTTGAATTTTTCGTTTTTACTTTCATAGAATTGAAAAAATAGTAAAACAAATGCAAACAAAGAAAGTAACTGATCAATTGAAGTGGGCTGCTCACTAATAACCCATGCTTTCATGTGCTGACTAAACAATGCAAAAAAAGCAAGCAGTAAAAAACGTTTTACTGCCATCCACAACACAAACAAAAATCCTTTTTTGTTTTCAATATGTTTTTTTAATGAAAGCGGAATGGCAGCACCCATGCTAAATAAAAAGAAAGGAAATACCAGATCAACCCAAGTAATACCGGCAATAGAAGGATCAAATTTATGCAGTGGCGGCGGCACCTGTGCATGAAACATCCACACAGGCAATACATTACCATACGCAATTGCACCGCTCAGCACCATCGTTAAAATGGCAAAGCCACGCAGAGCATCTAAGCTTTCGTTTCGTTTGATCATAGCAGTTGTTTTACAAGTTATGAATACCAACTAACATAAAAAAGGCGGCGTAGACACGCCGCCCTTTAACTATTGATTATAACCCTAACAAAAAGATTTACCAATTTAGGTTTTGCGTTAAGCCTTTATTCACATCAATTTCAAATTGAGGAATAGGCCATAATTTATATTTTGGATTGGAACTGTTTCTTGTTTGATTTCTTGTTTTTAAACGCTGCGGCACACTCGTTGTATAATCAGGAATTTCATTGGCATCAAACACCGGATTAGCAGCGGGTGCTAAAGGATCTAATGAAACACCAATTACCGGACCGCTAACAGCTTTCTCATAAATATCCCATCTTCTTAAATCAAATAATCGTAAACCTTCACCTGCAAACTCAACTACTCTTTCTCTGCGTACAATTTGACGCAATGTTGCCTGATCATTTGCTGTAACATTTGGCTGTCCGGCTCTTGCTCTTACTAAATTCATTGCACCTGTTACGGTACCGTCAATTTGATTTAATTCAATTTTTGCTTCCGCATACATTAATAAAATATCTGCATAGCGCATTGTTACGTAACCTGTTTTTGTTTCCCAAGAGTACTGTGTAGAATCAACATACTTTCTCCACACATATCCTACTCCACCACTTGAACCGGTAGCACCTGCAAACCAAGGAGAGTTTAAGAAACCAATCCAATCAATATTACTTGCAAGGTTATCATACACTCCTGTGTTCCAGTTAAACTTGCGGCGCACATTGCTATAAATATTAAAAATGGTTCTTTCTTTTGGTTGTACATAAGGAAGTGAAGGATTCAAGGCAGTATTGTGAACCATTGTATCGCCATTCATATACACAGTCCACTTTAAACGATTATCTCTGTTCAATCTAGGATTCAAAGGATCATATACACCAGATGCATCAATTCGTAAACCATCTTTGCCTTCAAATCTGTCAACCAAAGCTTGTGATGGAAAGTGACTGCTTTGTGATGTACCCACCTGACGTGGAATACTTAACACCACCATCCAGTTTTGTGGATCAAGAATATCTTTCGGATAGGTTTGTGCATACATTATTTCTCTGCTTGCATTTGCCTGCTGACCAGCTAACATAAACAGATCAGTATATCTTGTATTTAAACCATATTGTGCACCATCAATTATTGTTTTTGTAGCTGCTGCTGCTGTTGTATAGTCTTTAATTAATAATGCAAGCTTTGCTTTTAAACCAAGCGCTACGCCTTTGTTTACTTTGCCCATTGCCTGTACAGGTTGTGTACTTGCAGCGTCAAAAGCTGCAACCGCTTCATCTAAATCTTTATACAAATCAGCAACAATTGTTGCAACAGGAGTACGTGTTGCTTTTAAAACCTCATCAACAGTTGGTGGTGCTTTGTAATAAGGCACAGTACCAAACCATGTCATTAAATTTAAATAAGCCCAGGCTCTTAATATTAATGTTTCTGCTTTTATTCTTCCAAATGTTTGTGGAGAAACATTGCTTTTTCCATTTTCCATACCAAGCAATTGCTGATTTGCTCTCTGTACTAATTTGAATGCCTGGTTCCAAGATGCTGTTGTTAATGAATTTGAAACAAGGAAAGGACCACCATCACCCATGGCTACTGCATCTTCTGCATTACCTGTGCGTTTAATAGCTACATCTGTTGATGCTTCAATTGCAAAGAGTAAGGGGGTATTATTTGGAAATACCCAGAATGAAGATGCATACACACCATTTAACCCTAATTCCATTTCAGCCTGGTTGCTTAAAAAGGTTGTGGCTGATGACGCATCCAGTGGTTTTCTATCAAGAAATTTTTTACAACTGCTGAGTACAACGGTTGAAATCAACATCAGCAGGAAATAATATTTTTTCATGTTCGTGAATTTAATGTTTGAATTAAAAATTTACGTTTAAGCCTGCAGTGTAGGTACGCATCAAAGGATAAAACTCTGCATTGGCATTATTAATTTCAGGATCAAATCCATTCCATGCTTTTGAAAACGTTACTACGTTTTGAGCACTTACAAAAACTCTGACAGACGCAATTTTTACTTTGCTCAGCCATTGCTGTGGAATGGTGTAACCAAGATTTATATTCTTAATTCTGAAATAAGCTGCACTTCTTATCCAATGAGAGGATAACAAATAATTATTACCGCCAGAACCCGCAGGCAATAATCTTGGGAAGGTTGCATTTTGATTATCAGGTCTCCAATAATCCTTATGAATATCAAGTAATGATGCTACAAAGTCTGCACTGTTAAATGGTACAGCACCGGTTCCGCTTAAGTAATTATTACGCTTACCTACACCCTGTCCAAAAATATTTAAATCAAATCCTGAGTAAGAAACATTTAAGTTAATGCTGTATTCATAACGTGGAAATGCATTTCCTAAAACTTGTCTGTCAAATGCATCAATCTTTCCATCAGGCTTTCCATCTACACCACTAATATCTGCATATTTCATATCGCCGGGTTTAGGACCGTTTGCAGTTGTAGCACTCCAAGGTATTCCAAACTGTATGGGTGAAGATTTGATTTCATTTGAATCTTTAAAAAATCCAATTGCCTGATATCCAAAATAAGAATTAGCAGCTTGGCCTGGTAAGGTTCTTATTCCGTCACCAATAAATGGAGTGCCTTCAACTAATCTTATAATTTTATTCTTTACATCACTCAACATCACTGTTGCATCAAAATTCCATTTCTTAACTTTACGCTTATAGTTTACAGCAACTTCCCAACCTTTATTTTCCATATCGCCAGAGTTTACAAATGGATTTGTAAGCCCGCCGGCACTTGCAGGAAGTGTACGTTGTAACAATTGATTTTTTATACTTCTTACATAATAATCTGCAGTAATGCTTAAATGATTTGAAAGTGTAAGATCAACACCCACATTCCATTGGCGTGAAGTTTCCCAACTTAAATTTGGGTTAGGAAATGCAAGCAAGGCTACACCTAATGTAGTTACATTATTAAAGTAAGCATTGGTTCCATTTAAATTTCCACCATAGCCAGAGTTTGCATAGAATGCATCAAACCCATAGTTAGAGCCAATATTTTGATTGCCATTGCCACCAATAGATGCTCTCAATTTTCCAAAGCGAATATACTTTGATGCACCTGCAAAGAATTTTTCACTGGAGAATATCCAACCCACTGATGCAGAACCAAAATTTCCCCACTGCTTATCATTTGCTTGAGAGAAACGGGAAGATGCATCTCTGCGTCCATTCAATTCCAATAAATATTTTCCTTGATAGCTATAATTGATACGGCTGTAAAAACCAACCAACGCCAATTCATTTGCACCTGCATTATTATCCCTTAAACCTGTACCGAGATTTAAATATGGCTGATTGGGATTTATAAACCCTGTACGTGAAGCACCAAAGAAATAGTTTTTAAATAATTCGCTTTGTCCGCCTGCCAGTACTTTAAATGAATGATCATTTTTTACTGTAAAAGAATAAGTGGCCTGACCAAGATAGTTTGTATATACATCATTTCTAAAAGATTCAGAAAGGCTGGTGCTACCGGGCCATACCCCTATTTTATCATAAGCAGATGTTACAAGATTTGGTTGATAAATATCAACATCCTTTACAAATGTTTTTGTTGTGGGGTTTCTTTTTTCTCTTGCCCAATAGGCTTCAATATCCAATCCTTTTATAGGGCGATAGTTAAATCCAAATCTTGTAAGCAATGTATTGCCCTCAGTTACAGAAGTACCTGCAGACTCTGCCATTGCAATGGGATTGCGATTATTAGTTTGTCCTGCTGTACCATACATTCCCGGCCCATATTTACCACCACCTATTGCAGGTAAACCAATTGCCTGTCGAATAATAAATTCTGCACTGCCCGTTGATGGGTTGGTTGTAATACTATTGTTATAACCAAAAATACCTGTAAGGGTAAGTTTGTTGCTTACTTTAAACTCAGGATTAAAACGAATATCATATTTTTCAAACTTGCTGTTTTGTATTAAACCCTGCTGGTTCAAATAAGAAATAGAAGTAAATACATTGATGCGTTCGCCACCGGAACTTAATTGAACGTTATGGTTCTGTAATAGCCCGCTGTTAGTCAATAATAAATCCAACCAATCCGTATTAATTACATCCAAATTGTTCGCAGGAGTTGTTTTGTATTTGTCAATTAAAGATTGTTGAAAAAGAAATGCTGCAGGGTTACCGGTACGATTCCGTTCTGCTATATTACTTAATTCCATGTGGTCAACTGCTGAAACCCTGTTAGGAATAGAAGTAGCTTCTTGTTTTGTAAAGAAGTTATTATAGCTGATTTGCATTCCGGGCTTAGTACCCCTTTTTGTTTTTACAAGTATTACACCTGCAGATCCACGGCTTCCATAAATAGATGTTGAAGCTGCATCTTTTAAAATGGTAATACTTTCAATAACGTTCGGATCAATTTGATCTAATGCACTTACAGCAAAACCATCTACAATGATTAAAGGCGCATTACTACCACCTATAGAACTTAAACCACGAATACTGATACCTGCACCATCAGCACCTGGTCTTCCAGATTGCTGTTGTACTGTTACACCCGGAGCTAAGCCTTGCAACAAATTACTTGTACTTGCCACCTGTCTTTTGTTAAGTGTTGCATTGTTTAATGTAACAACAGAACCAGTAAGGTTTGCTTTCTTTTGAGTACCATAACCCACTACTATTACTTCTCCTAAGTCTCCGGCAACAGTTTGCAGTACAATATCTGCTGTTGCTCCACTCACTTGCAGTTCTTGCAATGCAAAACCAATTCCGGAAAAAACAAGTGTCTCACCATTATTTGCATTAATTGAAAAGTTACCCGTTGCATTGGTAACCGTACCTCTGCTTTTTCCTTTTATTTGCACAGTAATGCCTTCTGCTGCATTACCTGTTGCTGCACTTGTAACCCTTCCTGTTACTACCGTTTGTGCGGCAACAACCATTGCTGAAGATACGATCATCAGCAACAAAAGTATTCTCATTTTCATAATCATAGTTTTGGTTGTTTATTAATAATTGTTATTTACAAAATTTCCATTGTGATCTACATCCTTTGCATGAAAGGGATTTATTGTTTTATCTAATAGTACAGCCAGCTCGGCTCTGGTAATGTTTCGTGCGTTGCTGAATTCTTTTAATCCCCATTGTAACCACATTGCAGCAAACTGATCTTTGTATTTTTCATAAACTGATGAGTTTGTTTGTTTAATGATTTCTAAAACATTTGCAATACTTAAAAATTCATTTGCCGGTATATTCAATTTTGCAAACGGTTCAAAGTCTTTTGCAAAAGCTGATGCGTTTACTAATGAGTCAGGATAAAACCATGTTTGATTGGCCCATTGATAGGGAATGCCTTTGCCTTTTAAAATTCCCGTTGCTCCAATTCTTTGTATTGATTGAAACTGCGGATGCGTAATACCGGCATCTCTATAAGGCATAATGAGCGCATTGCTTTTTAATAATTCATCCTGCACTTTTCGTATAGAAATTTCTCTTGCCTGCTTTTTATTTATTATACAAAGTGCTGCTAACGTTCCTGCTGCCTGCCCGGTAATTAAAACAACAGGTTGTAATCTTGTGGTGCCGTTTACTACATTGCTTACGCTAATACTTTTATCACAAACAATCAATCCGTTCATTGTTTGTGGCACTAAACTTCCTAATGGAATATTATAAGATGGCACCGCATAAAATTCAAGATGCTGCGGTGCATTTGCATTTTTTTTGTGATGATGATCAATAGGATAATCGCCCACTGAAATACCAGTGCGGTAATAGTTGTAAGCAAATGGTTTTGAAATATGATTAATCAAAAACCGTGTAACGCCCTTTACTCTGCGGCTTTCTCTGTAATACGGTATAATGGCTAACTGGTCTTTTGAATTAAACTCATCTGCTGCTAAACCAAGATGTTTAAAGCCGAGTTGTGTTTGAATAAAATACACGAACCGTAGTGTTTGTTGTTTTGCTTTTTGTAATTCAACTGCTCTTTGCTGCGGTGTAAGGTTGATGATGTTTAAATACATATCATTACCATAGCCCGGCCAGTTGATCATATATTTTCCATTGGGCAGCCTGGCATAGTCCAGCATTTTTTTTGCATCTACATTGGGTGCTTTTCGTTTTGCATTAAAATAATAATCAGTACAGGCTCCATCAAATTCTTCGGGTTTGTAATTAGCAGGCTTGGCAATTGTTTTATTCGTGCCGGCTCCATAATCTTTTAATATGGCCACCCATGTTAAATCCTGAATGATCTTATTGGTTTCTGTTACACCCACATTTTCGCCTGTTTCTGTTCCGCTTTCCATTCCTAAACTATAAGGAATATTTGCAGATGCAATTACATCGCCCAGCTCCGTTGCTTCAATTATCTGCTTTGCATGGATAGTTATTTTCTTTTTTGTTATTAAATTATAAAAAACAGCACCGGTAATTTGATTACTGTTTTTTATAACAGTAAGAAAACGATGTTGAAACAAAACAGTAAGCTTTTTTTCTTTTGTTGCAATTGCTTTAAAAATACTGTCGGCCACACGGGGTTCAAAATGGGTATTACTAATCCAGCCGGTTGCTACTTTACCCGGCCCTCCATATACTTCGTAAATTTCATTTCTAAATTCATTCCATAATCCTGATGGTAAATTATGATTACCATCTGTTGCAGATACACCTGCCGCCGAAAGCATTCCGCCGAGCCAGGTAGTTTCTTCAGCAATAATTGTTTGCACTCCCATTCTTGCACTTTGAATACCGGCAGCAGTACCTCCTGTACCTCCGCCAATTACCAGCACATCTGTATGCATAGTTTGCTGCGCTGATGATAGTAACGAGGTTACCAGCAGTAAAAAAAGAATGCTATGTTTTATATTTAAACTCATTCAATTGTTTCTAATGTTTTCCAAACCTGGTACAGTGCCCGTGGAATATGAAAACATCCTTTCCACTTACCTCCTTTTAATGATAACAACACCTCCCCTCTCCGGTTTAAATAACCAAACCATTCACCGTATTCATCATCTCTGAAATACTTCCAGGTGTATTTATGTATCCGTTCAAACCACATTGCACAACGTTCATCACCCGTTAACGCATAGGCTTTAGCCAGTGCTACTAACGCTTCTACATGCACCCACCATAATTTTTGATCCCACTCCAGTTGTTGCGGCGGGGTGCCTTTTATATCCATGAAATAAAAAATGCCTTCGTATTCTTTATCCCATCCGTATTCAATCGTATCCAATAAAATAGTAATTGCTTTATCAATCAATGCCCGGTCGTTCATCCGTTTGGCCAGATCCATGATGAACCAGGTTGATTCAATGGCATGGCCCGGGTTCAATAAACGACCCTCAAAACTGTTATTGAAACTTCCGTCAGGATTTACATTCTCCAGGATCAATCCATGTTCGGGTTGATAAAAAATGTCCATCACTTCATGAATCACTTCCGGAACAAATTCATTTACCCGATCACTGCCAAGAATATGCTCAAGCTCCAATGAGAGATTGCAAAGAATCATTGGCAAGCTGAAATTCCTGAGTGGTCTTGTACCCGGATATGCTTTGCTGTAATTCCCTTTCCAGTTATTGCGACGGCGGATAATATTTTCAAACGTATCAACTGCAATTTTCTTCCACTCATCATTTGGATTGATTTTATCCAACGCAGCAAATGCCATGGTTGCAAAACAATCGCTGAAAATATTATAGGGTTGAATCAGCGGCTTACCATCGTCCGTTACTGAAAAATACCAGTTGCCATTTTCATCTCTGCCGTGCTTTTGCATAAAACGGGCACCATGCAAGGCCATGTCGAGCCATTCTTTTTTTTGCTCAACCTGCTGGTACATATAACTGAAACACCAAACTTCACGACCCTGCAACCACATAAACTTATCAGTATCATACACATTTCCTGTACGATCGAGACAGGTAAAAAAACCACCATTCACTTCATCTTTGCTGTGGTTTTGCCAAAAAGGGAGAATATTCGATACAAGCTCATTCCTGTATAAAGAAGCATAGGCAGCGGTATCTATTGCAAGTATGGTAGCTGATTTTGGTTGCATAGTTCGTCCTTAGTTAGTAAAGATTTAGTTGTTTGAAACCCAAATTTAGGAAAATAATTTACTTAACCAACCAAACTTAATTAATTTTTTTATTTACTTGTAAATTTTTACACCTTTCTCTTTAAAAGATCCTACATTAGTTAACCCTTTTTTAAACAAACTATTAATGACGGAACAACATCAGATTTTTGAGGTTTTTAGCGACGAAAATGCCTCAGGGGTTGCTTATAAAAACAAAGCACTCAAACGCTCGTTAATCAACTTTCTTGATCAGGCCGGCAATACCACGATTACTGAACTGAGCAGGGAATTAAATATCAGTGTTCCTAAAACCACTAGCCTGGTTATTGAACTAATTGAAGATGGGTTAGTGAAGGATTACGGCAAGGTTAATTCAACCGGTGGTAGAAGGGCCAGCATGTATGGCCTGGTATCCGATGCTTGTTTTTTTGTAGGGGTTGATGTTAAGAAATATTACATCAACCTGGGGTTGCTCGATTTTAAAAAACAACTGGTAACAATCTCAGAAAAAGTTCCCTATAAATTAGAGAACACCCAGGAATCGCTCACACAACTGCTTGACATCATTAAAGGATTTATTACCGACCTGCCGGTTGAGGAAAGTAAAGTACTAAGCATTGGCATCAACCTTTCGGGACGCATCAGCAATACCACCGGTTACAGCTACAGTTACTTTCACTTCCAGGAAGAACCGCTTTCAATTATAATTCAACGGGAGATCGGTATACGAACATTTCTTGAAAATGATTCTAAAGCAATGGCTTATGGAGAATTTTGTTGTGGTGAAGTACACAACGAAAAAAATGTTTTGTTTGTGAACATGGATTATGGTATTGGCCTGGGTATTTTAATTGATGGGAAAGTGTATTACGGTAAGTCGGGCTTTAGTGGTGAGTTTGGCCATATTCCTTTTTTTGACAACCAGATCATTTGTTACTGCGGTAAAAAAGGATGCCTTGAAACAGAAGCATCGGGCGCCTCCCTGATACGCAACTTTAAAGAAAAAATTGCACAGGGCTCTACTTCAAATGCATTGCGTAAAAATAAACAGATAGAAGATATTAAACTGCTTGATATTATTCATGCAGCGAATCATGAAGATATGCTGAGCATTGAACTGCTGGCCGATATCGGGGAAAAAATCGGACGGGGTTTAGCCATGCTCATTAACATCTTTAATCCGGAGTTACTGATTCTTGGTGGTACATTATCGGAAACAGGCGATTATCTCCGTTTACCTATTCGCAGTGCCATCAATAAATATTCGTTGAGCTTAGTAAATAGTGATACGCAATTAAAACTTTCGAAGCTTGGCGAAAAAGCTGGTGTAATGGGAAGTTGTTTAATTGCAAGAAATAAAGTTCTCTCAATTTAAAACAGAAGGGTTACCAAACAAATCAA
>JAYUTS010000210.1:0-6492 GCA_043754995.1 Chitinophagaceae bacterium | reverse complement strand
GATCAGGTGATAATTTAAATGATTGACGTAAGAACCGGAACATTTCTTCTTCAACCGCACTCAGGTTTTTCATCTTTCCCATAAAACGATAAACCGATTTGATGAGGTATTCCAGCAAATCATAATTACCCATTTCATAATGTGCAATAATGTGCAACAGGCGGGCATAGCATTGCAGATCAGTTCGCAGGTCAACTCTCCAGTTAATGATCTTGTTCAGGTATTCAATGGCTTTTTCATTATCGCCGCTTCCAAAATACAAACAGGCTATCTTATAATAGAAGGTGAGTACACGGTGCCGGTCGAGAAACAATTCATATTCCTCCAGCTTCTCTTCAATATGCGGAACCAATCGTAAACCTTCGGTAAAAGTGCCTTCCAGGAAATGTTGATTGATCTTGGCAATGTAGAGATACATAAAACAAAGAATACGATAGTTGTCATTTTGCTGCACTACTTTCCTTTGGGTAAATTTTTCGAACAGCTCAATGGTTTCAATCAGTTTTTTTTCATGCTGCACATCAAAATGAGCACTCATTAAATTATGCATCCCTTTAATAAAGTGGGCTGTTTCTGCTTCAATCATGGAGGGATATTTTGAAAACAGATCAACCCATTTTTGCGAGTAACGATAGTAAAGCAGGTAATCCTGCCGGATAAAAGAGACCCAGCATTGCGATTGGTAAAGATATAACTGCTCATAAAAACCGGTGAGCTTTTCTGTGTTGGTGGGTATATGTGTTTCGAAATATTGTTTTACTTCATCGCCTTCTTCTTCATTACGGGCAACCCCATTTTTAATATACCAACTGTACAGTTGCAACGATAAATTGGAAAGCTTTGAAATATTTGACAGTTGTTCATCTACAGCATTGGATTCAAGGGATAATTTTTCGGCCCTGTTCTGAATGCTTCTTGTGATATACAATCCTTCGATCTTCTTTTCAAAAAACAGGATCTGCTGCAGATAAGTGATCTGCTCAAATTCTTTTGCCAGTTCTTTCATCTTATCCAGCACTTTCAATGTTTGCAGGTACAGGCCTTTATTATATAAGATCCGGGCAAAATCCATCTGCTCATTCAACTGAATGGTGATATTATCTTCCTGTTTGATCAGGCGCAAACTGGAGAGGATGGATCGGTATAAATGGGCCTTTAAATTGGAGAGCTGCTGCTTTTGAATGCTCTTATTTTTCCTTAATAAAGCAGCTTCGTCATATTGATCCATTTTGTCCATTGCATCAAATAACTGGATGATCTTCAGATTGGAATCAGCCGAGTTCCGTTTCATATAGAGCTTAAAATTGCGCTTTTCGCTCTTTTCCAGCGATTTTACCAGTTGAAATGTAGTATCAGTTGATCGGTTGGGCATCGTAATTCGTTTCTGCTAAAATCCTTTACAGGTAAGTGTTTTAACTAAAATGGGCTCCTTTATCTGTCGTAAAATACATGAAATAATAGTTTGCACCCCCCTTCAAACAAAATTAATTTTATGGCGCAGGTTGGTTGCTTCAATCCTCAGAACAAATAATCGAAGTAACACAACCTGTTTTTTTCAACCAATAAAGATTGTTATGGCCGACAAACAGGTGTACATTTTTGATACCACTCTCAGAGACGGAGAGCAGGTACCGGGTTGTAAATTAAACACAACCGAAAAAGTAGAACTGGCATTAAAGCTGGAAGATTTAGGGGTTGATATAATTGAAGCTGGCTTTCCCATTTCAAGTCCCGGCGACTTTGAAAGTGTGAACCAGATTTCAAAAGTAATTAAGTATGCCACCGTATGCGGTTTAACCCGTGCTGTGCAAAAAGATATTGAAGTAGCGGCCGAAGCGTTGAAGCCAGCCGTTCGTCCACGTATCCATACCGGTATCGGAGCGTCTGACAACCATATCAAATACAAATTTAATTCCACCAGGGAAGAAATACTTGAACGTGCCGTTAATGCTGTAAGACTTGCCCGTAATTACGTGCCTGACGTTGAGTTTTATGCCGAAGATGCAGGTCGTGCAGACCTGCAGTTTTTGGCGAAATTGACAGAAGCTGTTATTGCTGCCGGTGCTACTGTGGTAAACATTCCGGATACAACCGGTTTTTGTTTGCCCCATCAGTATGCGGAAAAGATGACTTACTTAATGAACAATGTAAGCAATATCGATAAAGCAATTCTTTCCTGCCATTGTCATAACGATCTTGGTTTAGCAACTGCTAATTCTATTGCAGGTGCAATAGCCGGGGCCCGGCAAATCGAATGTACCATCAATGGTATTGGCGAACGTGCAGGTAACACATCATTGGAAGAAGTAGTGATGACGATTCGTAAGCATCCCGAACTCGGCTTGTTTACAAACGTAAATCCAAAACAACTGTTGCCGATGAGTAGATTGGTAAGCGAAACCATGCGGATGGTGGTGCAACCGAACAAAGCCGTAGTTGGTGATAATGCCTTCTCACATTCGTCAGGTATTCACCAGGATGGTTTTTTGAAAGAAGCAACAACCTATGAGATCATTGCACCTGAAGAAGTAGGGGCTGACACTTCAAAGATCGTACTAACGGCACGCAGTGGACGCAGTGCATTGGCGTATCGTTTTAAAAATCTCGGTTATGAATTTAACCGAGACGATGTAGATGCTTTGTATGTCCAATTCCTCGTAATGGCGGATACTAAAAAAGAAATTAATGACGAAGATCTCCATGTCATTGCAAAACATTATCAATCAACAACAGCAACGGTATAATTAATCATGGCGAAGACATTATTTGAAAAAATTTGGGATAAGCACATTGTTAAAACAATTGACGATGGGCCCGCTGTTATGTATATTGACAAACACTTTATTCATGAAGTAACTTCTCCGCAGGCATTTAACGGATTGAACAAAAGAGGTATTAAAGTATTTCGTCCGCAACAAACAGTTGCCACTGCCGATCATAACGTACCAACACTAAACCAACATTTACCAATCAAAGAAGAGCTCAGCCGTAAACAGGTTGAAGCATTAATAAAAAATTGTGCAGAACATGGAGTGGAATTATATGGCTTGGGCCATCCTTACCAGGGAATTGTACATGTTATTGGCCCGGAGTTGGGTATTACACAACCGGGCATGACGATTGTTTGTGGCGATAGTCATACATCAACCCATGGTGCATTTGGAAGTATAGCATTTGGTATCGGTACCAGTGAGGTAGAAATGGTACTTACTACACAATGTCTGTTGCAAACCAAACCAAAGCTGATGCGGATCAATGTAGATGGCGAGTTGAACAAAGGCGTTGTTTCAAAAGATATCGTTCTTTATATACTTGCACAGATTTCTGCAAGCGGTGCAACAGGTTATGCTGTTGAGTTTGCAGGTTCTGCTATCCGTTCATTAAGTATGGAAGCAAGAATGACCATTTGTAATATGAGTATTGAAATGGGTGGACGTTGCGGTTTAATTGCTCCTGATGCAACAACCTTCAACTATATTAAAGGCAGAGCATTTGCTCCTCAAGGTGCAGCATGGAATAAAGCAGAAGCCTATTGGAAAACATTGTTCAGTGATGCAGGTGCTGTGTTTGATAAAGAGATTCAGATCAACGCAGGAGATATTGAACCAATGATCACTTACGGAACTAATCCCGGCATGGGTATCAGCGTAAATGCACATATTCCCACTACAGCAACCATTAATGAGAATGATAGATCAGGTTTGGGCAAATCACTTGCCTATATGGGTTTGGTAGAAGGTGCGCCAATCAAAGGACAAAAAGTAGACTATGTATTTATAGGCAGTTGCACCAATTCAAGAATTGAAGATTTAAGAATGGTGGCATCTTTTGTAAAAGGCAAAAAGAAATCGGATGATGTAGAAGTGTGGATCGTTCCCGGCAGTAAACAAGTAGAAGCACAGGCAAAAGCCGAAGGCATTGATAAAGTATTTGAAGAAGCAGGATTTATGTTACGTCAGCCGGGTTGCAGTGCTTGCCTTGGTATGAATGAAGATAAAATTCCGGCAGGGAAATATTGCATCTCCACTTCTAACAGAAATTTTGAAGGAAGACAGGGAGCAGGTGCAAGAACCTTGCTGGCAAGTCCTTTAACGGCTGCCGCCGCAGCTATTACCGGTGTTGTAACAGATGTACGTGAATTATTGAACTGATTAATTGCATATTGATAATGAGCAAAGGATTTAAAAAAATAGAAAGCAGGTTTGTTCCACTCAACATTGAAAACGTTGATACGGATCAGATCATTCCTGCACGTTTTTTAAAAGCTACTACCAGGGATGGGTTTGGTAAAAACCTGTTTCGTGACTGGCGCTATGAAAACGATGATGAAACAAAACCAAAAGCTGATTTTGTATTGAATCAACCACAGTACAGCGGTGAAATACTGGTAGCTGCTAAAAATTTCGGTTGCGGTTCTTCAAGAGAACATGCAGCATGGTCCATTTTGGATTATGGTTTCCGTGCAGTGGTGAGCAGTTTCTTTGCCGATATATTTAAAAACAATGCATTGAACAATAGTGTATTGCCGGTAACAGTTTCTGAAGCTTTCCTGCAAAAAATATTTCAGCAGCCTGCTGATGCTGAATTACAGATTGATTTGGAGCATCAGATCATTTCTATTCCATCAACAGGTGACCAGGAAAGTTTTGAGATCAGCTCTTATAAAAAAACATGTATGCTTAACGGGTATGATGATATTGATTACCTGCTGAGTATTAAAGAAGATATTATTCATTACGAAAAACAGATCGCTTAAATAAATCCTATGCAAAAGAAAATAGCCATATTAAATGGAGATGGGATTGGTCCTGAAGTAACTGCACAATCCATCAAAGTATTAAATGCAATTGCACAACAATACAATCACCAGTTTGAGTACAGGGAAGCATTGATTGGTGCAGATGCCATTGATAAAACCGGCGAAGCGTTGCCATCTGAAACAGTTGATATTTGTTTAGACAGTGATGCTGTTTTGTTCGGTGCTGTTGGTCATCCAAAATATGATAATGATCCTTCAGCGAAAGTTCGCCCTGAGCAGGGGATACTTGGTATCCGCAAGGCATTGCAGTTGTTTGCAAATATTCGCCCTATAACTACCTATCCTTCATTACAACATTTGTCGCCATTAAAACCAAAACAACTCGAAGGTGTCGATTGTGTCATCTTCCGTGAATTAACAGGCGGTATTTATTTTGGTAAAAAACAAACCAGTGAAGATGGAAACAGTGCAAGTGATGAATGTTATTATACCCGTCCGGAGATTGAACGCATTACACACCTGGCTTTCAAGTACGCACAGAACAGGAAGAAAAAAGTAACGCTGATTGATAAAGCCAATGTACTCGAAACATCAAGGCTATGGCGCAAAGTGGTGCAGGAAATTGCAACACAGTATACCGATATCACCATCGATTATATGTTTGTTGATAACGCTGCTATGCAAATGATCTTAAACCCCAAACAGTTTGACGTGGTATTAACAGAGAATATGTTTGGAGATATCATCAGTGATGAAGCAAGTGTTCTCAGTGGATCATTAGGTATGTTACCTTCTGCTTCAGTTGGAAACGGTACAGCTTTGTTTGAACCCATTCATGGTTCCTATCCACAAGCTGCAGGAAAAGATATTGCCAACCCAACGGGTTCTATTTTATCTGCAGCAATGATGCTGGATCATTTTGGGTTAAATGCTGAGGCACAAGTGATCCGTGAAGCAGTTGACTGGACCCTCCAAAACAATTTTGTTACAAAGGATATTGACCCCGTTAATTTTTATTTCACCAGCACCATTGGTGATCTCATCAGTGACTATGTAAGTGGAAAAATTCCCGGGGCCATTCATAAAGATAATATTGAATTGAGGAAGTCAACGATTATATAATACCAGCAGCCCCTCCAAACCTCCCCCGAGGGGAGACTTGCTAAGCACAGTCCTTGCCTGTTGGAGTGGTTGAGTAAAATTGGAGAGATCGAAATGTGATGATTAGATAACCGAAGATGATGTGTTAGTTCAATAGTTTGGGATAGAGATACAGCACCGCTCTTTCCCTACGGGGAAAGAGAAGGAGAAAGGGGCTTAGTTCTTTGTATATTTAAAATTTAGGCGGTATATTCGCACTACAACTATTTATTGATGTTGAAGAGCAGTTTACATAATGTCATTACTACAATCGCAATTATTATTGTGGCAGTCATTATTATTCCTGCAATCAACGGAGGTGCAAGTTGTATGTAACGAACAAAACGAATTAACATAACGACCCGCCTCCGAAAGAGGCGGGTTTTTTTATTTCCGCAACAGACGATAAAACAACAAAGTATGGCATCATATTACAACAGTGAAACGATTTTGTATCTCAACGGTGAGTTTGTAAAAGCTTCTGAAGCAAAGATGGATTTCTACAGTCAGTCTTTGCATTATGGCTATAGTGTGTTTGAAGGGATACGGTCCTATAAAAATGTAAATGGAGAAACAAAGATTTTTAAAGCCAA
>JAYUTS010000209.1:0-2895 GCA_043754995.1 Chitinophagaceae bacterium | reverse complement strand
ACAATGCACCTTTTGGAATTTTACCACCTAATGCTGTATATTTTTTGGGTTGTTTCAGGAAATCAACGATCTCCATCACTTCCACTTTGGCTTCATCTAAACCTGCCACATCCTGAAACGTAACATTCACTTTTGTTCCTTTTTCAAACAGTTGTGCTTTTGATTTTCCAATATTGAAAATACCGCCGCCGCCCGGGCCTGCGCCTCCGCCGCTGTTCATCTTACGCATCAGCAGTACCCAAAGACCAATTAAAATCAAAATGGGAAGCAGCAGAGAAATAAATGGACCAATGATACTTTCTTCATCATCATAATCCGGGTTAGGACTACCTGTGAGTGCCCTGTTTTCAGTTATGATTTTTTTTATCCGCTCATCAAAGGTTTTTGCATCTGACACATTAAACTGAAAATGCGGGCCTTTTTCCTTGTTGATTTTTAGTCGTGATTCATTGGCTGATACCAGCTTTTTGATCACTTCATCATTAAAAGCTTCCGGCTTCAATGTTGTTCTTACAACTCCTTTATTTTTTACAACCAGGTAACTCTTTACATAACCTTTCAGGAGCATGCTGTCTTCAAACACATTCTGTGTAGTGGGAATAGCATCAGGAGCCAGTCCACGAAAAAGATTAAAGCCGATCAATACGGCAGCAATCAATGCATAAAGCCAGTATATATTAAAGCGGAATGGTTTACGGGGTTCTTTTCTGTCGCCGCTGTTTTCTGGATTATTTCCTTGGTTCAAACTCATCTTGTTTTTTTTGTTCCTGTATTCGAGGATTTCTGAGAATATTACAAATAAGTGGGTAAATGTTTCAAACAGTTTTTGTTAAAAATTTAATCATGGTCTGCACTGTTGGCATCGCTCCACATTTCTTCCAGGCGATAAAACTTTCTTGTTTCCCCGTGAAAAATATGAACCACTACATTCACATAATCAACCAACACCCAATGCGAGGCACTCATTCCTTCATGGTGATAAGGAGGTTCGTCGCAGTTTTCCTTTACCTGGTATTCAATATTTTCGGCAATTGCTTTTACCTGTATGGTACTGCTTGCTTCGCAAATGATAAAGAAATCAGCAACAGCTTCCGGTATTTTTCGCAGGTCGAGACTTACGATATGTTCGCCTTTTTTCTCCTGTATTGCTTTCAGGATCGTTTTAAATAGTTTGCTGTTTCGGTTTATGCGGGGAAAGGCCTTTGTTTCTTTATTCTTGGGTGCTGACAGGGATAGTGTGCTCAATCGCTTGTTTGTTTAATGAAAAAATCTGTTTTTTAGAAACTGCCGCTGGCGGCATCGTTTACATTTCTTTAATTTGCCCAAAAATAATCAATCTTCATCAACCTTGCCTCTTAAAAAATCAGATACTTCATGGATTGAACTGGACACGGTGGACAGTACCAACAACTATGCCATGGGGCTGATACATGCAGGAGTGGCACAGCATGGAACAGTTGTATTTGCTCATCATCAAACCAGGGGCAAGGGTCAGCGTGGTAAAATTTGGGAAACCATTCCCGGCGCTAATCTCAGCTTTTCTATTATCGTTCAGCCTCATTTTCTCTTTCCTGCTCAAGCTTTTCAGTTATTGGCAACAGTTGCTGTGTCAGTCAGGAATGTGCTCGAGGGAAAAATGGGCGATGAAACAAAAATCAAATGGCCCAATGATCTTTACTGGCGTGACAGAAAGACAGGGGGCATCCTTATTGAGAATGTATTTCGTGGTGCACAATGGCCATGGGCCGTTATTGGAATCGGTATCAATATCAATCAAACCAGTTTTTCTCTTTTACATCATGCTGTATCCATGAAACAGGTTACAGGGAACGAAACGGATGTAAAACAACTGGCTGAAGAGATCAATGAGAACCTGATAATGTCCTTACAATCTCTGGAAAAAAATGGTTTTGTTGATTTCTATTCGCAATACACACAACAATTGTATAAACTTGGTGCAACTGTGCGTTTGAAAAAAGACAACAGGAGTTTTGAAACAAAGATCAATACAGTCAATGAACAGGGGCAACTGGTTACCGGTTTTGATATTGAAGAATGTTTCGATTTTGGTGAGGTGGAATGGATGATATAGAAGTTGTATGAGTTATTAGTTTGATATTGCTTATGGCATTTTGTTGGCTGCAACTTCGTTTGATTTTTCGCCTTAGGCGTTTAGACTATGGCTGCAAAATCCGCCTCGTTTCGCTCAAAAAAAATGCTCATAATCCATTCGAAACAAATAACTCATGCAACTTCTCAAAAATTAATCATTTTTTGAGCTGCTGACTTTTCCACACAAGCCTTTCTAATCTTACCTTTGATGCACTTAAAAAAAAACAAATCATGAAATGTTATTGATTTCATTGATTTAGCATAAAAAAAATAACATATGAAAATAGCTGTAGCAAAGGGTGATGGAATAGGACCAGAAATTATGGAAGCGGTGCTCAACATTTTTAAAGCCAACCATGTTCCGCTGGAATATGAATTTGTGGATATGGGTAAATGGGTTTTCGATAAAGGGTTTAATAACGGAATGACTCCCGAAGCAAAAGAAGCTATTGAACGACTGGGTTTATTGTTTAAAGGACCTATGGAAACACCCAAGGGCAAAGGTGTAAAAAGCATTAATGTTACTGCACGTAAAACATGGAACACGTTTGCCAACAAAAGAGCCTTTAAAACATTACACGGTGTTGATACGGTTTTCAGCAAAGCAGGTATCCCTATTGATCTTACTGTTGTAAGAGAAAATATAGAAGATACTTACGGGGGTATTGAACATATGCTTACACATGATGTGGCTTTGAGCCGTCGTTTTATTACACGACCAGGTAGTATGCAAGTGATCCGTTATGCATTTGAAATGGCCCGCCAGGAAAAAGCCAAACGCAT
>JAYUTS010000208.1:0-6496 GCA_043754995.1 Chitinophagaceae bacterium | reverse complement strand
CAAAAGCCAAATTCTAATATAGGCGATACAAGCAACAGACGTAAATATGATCCTGTATCGGGCGACAGACTTTACCGTAATGATATTGCAACAACAGGAAAATATACAGATGTTTCTGCACAGGCAGGAATTTTTCAAAGCAGTCTTGGATATGGACTGGGGCTGGCAGTTGCAGATATTAATAATGACGGTTGGGATGATCTCTATATAGGAAATGACTTTCATGAAAATGATTATTACTACGTCAATAACGGTAACGGAACATTTACAGAAAGCGGTGCCCGCCATTTTAAACACTACAGCCGTTTTAGTATGGGTAATGATGTTGCAGATTATAACAACGACGGACAATTAGATATAGTTACTGTAGACATGTTACCCTTCGACGAAAAAGTGTTGAAAACATATGGAAGCGATGAAAACCCTGATACCTATAAGTATAAATTAATGGGGCATGGATATCAAAATCAATATTCAAGAAATTGTTTACAGAAAAATAACGGCAATGGAATAAGCTTCAGCGAAACCGGTTTACAGAGCGGTATTTCTGCAACAGACTGGAGCTGGAGTTCTTTGTTTGCCGACTTTGATAATGATGGCAATAAAGACCTGTTTATTTCAAGCGGCATTGTAAAGCGTCCTGTTGATCTTGATTATGTTCGCTTTGTATCGGACCTGGTAATGAAAATGGATATTGATAAGACCAATGAGTTTGATAACATGGCAATCGAAAAAATGCCCGATGGTGCTTCGCATCCTTTTTTATACAAAGGAGATGGCAAGATGAATTTTACTGATGTAAGTAACTCCTGGGGTACAGGGAAAATGAAAGGTTATTATAACGGATCTTCATATGCGGATCTGGATAACGATGGCAATCTGGATTTGGTTATCAACTGTATCAATGCGCCTGCAATGATTTTAAAAAATAATGCACCCAAAAAATATACACTTGATATTGATTTTAAAGGAAATGATCAAAACACATTTGGCATCGGTGCAAAAGCATGGTTGTTTACAAAAGGCAAAATGCAATACCAGCAACTCATGCTTACAAGAGGTTTTCAATCATCCTGCGATGCAAAACTGCATTTTGGGGTAGACAGCCTCAGGTATATTGACAGCATTTTGATTGTGTGGCCCAATCAAAAATACCAGGTAATGAAAAATGTACCGGCAAAAGGATATATGGAAGTGAAACAGAATGAAGCCGGTGGTATATTTAATTATAATGCCTTCTTTCCACCAGGCAAAGAAGAGTTCCAGGATATCAGCAGCCTGGTTGCAAATAACTGGGCACATACAGAAAATGATTTCCTGGATTTTAATAAACAATACCTCATTCCACATCAGCAATCTACACGTGGTACTAAACTTGCAGTAGCTGATGTAAACAAGGATGGTCTTGATGATTTTTATGTGTGCGGTGCATCCGGTCAACCGGGCCAGTTGATGATACAAACAAACAATGGAAAGTTCATCAGTTCAGATACAGCATTATTTGGCAAAGCACGGTTAAGTGAAGAAGTGGATGCTGTTTTTTTTGATGCAAATAATGATTCATTTCCTGATTTGTATGTTGTAAGCGGAGGATATGAATATTATGACGGTAACAGTAATCTCTCAGACCAATTATATTTTAACGACGGCAAAGGTCATTTTATGCAAATAGAAAATAGCCTGCCGGCTATGTTGAAAAACAAATCCTGTGTAAGTGTGGCTGATATTGATCATGATAGCGATATGGATTTATTTGTAGGCGGTCTTGCGGATGCCAAACAATTTGGAATAGCCCAGCCATCTTATTTGTTAGTGAATGATGGAAAAGGAATTTTTAAACAAGCATCAGCTACGTTAATAAAATCCGACAGCCTTGGAATGGTTACAAGTTCTTCTTTTGCTGATGTAAATAAAGATGGTTGGGAAGATTTGATTGTAACCGGTGAATGGATGCCGGTAAAGATTTTTATGAACAATAAAGGAGTATTTAAAGCAAAGGATCTTGTTCAATCGACCGGGTTGTGGCAAACAGTTTATACAACTGATGTTAATGGTGATGGTTTTATTGATATCCTGGCCGGTAACTGGGGTCATAATTCAAAATTGTATGCAGGCAAAAATGGTCCGTTGAAATTGTATGTAAAGGATTTTGATAAAAACGGATCTGTTGAACAGGTAATGGCTTATTCAGTCAATGGGAGTGAATATACGTTTCTTGCAAAGGACGAATTGGAAAGACCGCTGCCTGTTTTGAAAAAAGCTTATCTCAATTACAGTGATGTGGCAGGCAAAACCGTTCAGTATATGTTTTATGATTTGTTTGCAAACTATCGGGAGTTAAAAGCTGAGACACTCAGTTCGATTTGTTTCATTAATGATGGCAAAGGCAATTTTACAAAACTGGAACTGCCGGAAGAATTACAGTTAGCACCTGTTTTTTCTTTTACTAATATTATGATCAGTGGAACAAACAGTTGGCTGGCAGCTGGTAATTTTTATGGAGTAATACCATATGAAGGAAGATATGATGCATTACTCCCAACAACATTTTCTTTTAATGTTCAAACGAAAAAGTTCACCACCCATAGCTGTATTGAGAAAGCCGATGGAGAGGTACGGGATATTAAATGGTTGAATTCGCAGGGAAGTAAAAAAGTAATGATCCTTGCCAGGAATAATAACCCATTACTGTTTTATAAACAAGCTGAATAATTATTGACGTTTAAAACTTATGAAATGAAAGCAAATATATTTTTCTCATTAATTTTTGTATTTACAGTTTTTGTATTTGGTGATTGTTCAAAGAAATCAACCAACAACCCTGAACCACCTATTGTTACACCAGTTAACGAAGTTGATTTTTATTTAACCAAAGCAGATCAATCAGCACTATTGCAAAAGCAAGCAGGCGTACTTTCTTTTGGAACTGTAGCAAACAGTTATTCAAATATTGATGTTGATTCAGCAACCAGCTATCAAACAGTTGATGGCTTTGGATATACATTAACCGGTGGCAGTGCATTCCTCATCAACCGGATGGGTGCAACAGAATCTGCAGCCTTACTCAATGAAATTTATGGCAATGGTAGTAATGCAATCAGCAGCAGCTACATCCGTATCAGTATTGGCGCATCTGATCTCGACGCAACTGTTTTCAGTTATGATGATATGCCAACAGGACAAACAGACCCCACTTTAGCTAATTTCAGTTTATCAAAAGATACCGTAGACCTGATCCCTGTATTAAAACAAATTCTTACTATCAATCCTTCCATAAAAATTATGGGTTCGCCATGGAGTGCACCTGTTTGGATGAAAGACAATGGTAGCTCTGTTGGTGGAAGTTTACAGCCACAGTATTATAGTGTTTATGCAAAATACTTCGTAAAGTATATTCAGCAAATGCAGGCAAAAGGAATTCCTGTACATGCTATAACAATACAAAACGAACCTCAGCATGGTGGTAACAATCCAAGCATGGTTATGTCTGCAGTGCAACAAGCCGATTTTATTAAAAATCATTTAGGCCCTGCATTTCAAACAGCGGGCATCACAACAAAAATTATTATCTGGGATCATAATTGCGATAATCCCGGTTATCCTATTGCCATATTGAATGACCCTGCAGCTAAACAATATATTGATGGTTCAGCATTTCATTTATATGGTGGTAACATCAGTGCATTGTCTACTGTTTACAGTGCACATCCTGATAAAAATTTATACTTCACTGAGCAGTGGACGGGTAGCAACTCCAGTTTTGAAAGTGACTTGAAATGGAATGTAAAAAATGTAGTCATTGGTTCTATGCGAAATTGGAGCAAAAACGCTTTGCAATGGAACCTCGCAAATGATCCTTCTTTCGGACCACATACACCCGGAGGCTGCACCGAATGTAAAGGAGCTTTAACGATCAGCGGTTCTAATTTCAGCAGAAATGTGAGTTATTATATTATGGGGCATGCTTCGAAATTTGTTCCTGCTGGTTCAAAACGAATTGTTAGTAATGAGTTGCCGAATTTATCCAATGCAGCTTTCCTTACACCTGCCGGAAAAAAAGTATTAATTGTTGTAAACGATGGGGCAACTGCTTCAGGATTTAATATTAAGTATAAAAATAAATGGGTGTTTACTTCCCTTGCTGCAGGTGCAGTAGGAACTTATACCTGGTAATGTTTTAAATAAAACCGGATATGATGAATAAACTATTGATTGCTGTAACAATTACATGTTTTCTTTCCTGTACTGATAGCAAAGAAAAAACAACCGCTCCATCTGTTGCTACCACATTTATAACAGAGGGCAAAAAAGTGATTGCTTATACCACGGCCGACAGTACGGATCTTCGGCTTACTGCTTCTGATACAGTTGAATTTAAAGCAAAAGGCCAGCCTTTTGAAAATGAAGTGATCGTTTTTGTTGATCCATCAAAAACATTTCAAAGTTATTTTGGCATTGGTGCTGCCTTAACCGATGCAAGTGCTGAAACCTTTTATAAATTTCCAAAAGAAAAACAGGATGAGTTTTTAAAAGCTTATTTCGATAAAGAAAATGGAATTGGATATACCATAGCCCGTACAAATATCAACAGTTGCGATTTCAGCAGCGATTCATATACCTATGTGCAGGAAGGCGATAAGGAATTAAAAACGTTTAACATTGAGCACGACAGGAAATATAAAATTCCTTTTATTAAAGCTGCGATGCAGGCTGCTGGCGGCAAACTGAATCTGTATGCAAGTCCATGGAGTCCGCCTGCTTTTATGAAGGATAATAATGATGTATTACATGGTGGTAAACTGAAACCAGAATTTTACGCTAGCTGGGCTTTATATTATACAAAGTTTATTAAGGGATATGAAAAAGAAGGAATACCTGTTTGGGGAATCAGTATTCAGAATGAACCGATGGCAACACAAAGGTGGGAGTCGTGTATCTATACCGGGGAGGAAGAAAGAGATTTTTTAAAAAATCACTTAGGGCCAACGATGGAAAAAGAAGGGCTGAAGGATAAAAAAATAATCGGATGGGATCATAACAGGGATTTGTTATTTCAACGTGCAAGCATTTTATTAAACGATCCCGAAGCAGCGAAGTATTTATGGGGTATCGGGTTTCACTGGTACGAAACATGGAGTGGTGGCGAGCCGATGTATGACAATGTAAAATTGGTGCATGAAGCATTCCCTGAAACCAATTTGTTATTTACTGAAGGTTGCAAAGAAAAATTTGATCTGGCTAAAGTATATGACTGGGCGCTCGGAGAAAAATACGGAGCTAATATGATCAATGATTTTAACAATGGAATGACAGGGTTTACAGACTGGAATATTTTACTAGATGAAACAGGAGGGCCAAATCATGTTGGTAATTTTTGTTTTGCTCCCGTTCATGGCAATACAAAAACCGGCGAATTGATTTATACCAATGAATTTTATTACATCGGGCATTTTTCAAAATTTCTTCAACCCGGTGCAAAGCGAATAAGTAGCAGTGCAAGCCGCAGCCAGTTGTTAACTACTTCGTTTATTAACCCGGATGGTACTGTTGTAACAATTGTCATGAATAAAGGAAATGTACTTACGCCATTTTTTTTATGGATTGATGGTAAAGCCGCAGAAGCTACTGCATTACCACATTCCATCAACACCTATGTAATTAAATAAACCTGGTGCTGTTTAGCAGCATCCAATAAAATGAAAAACAAAATTCTGATATTGATCCTGATTTTATCTTCTGTTGAATTTTCAGCCTGCAAAAAGAAATCAAAGGACCCACCGTTTGTGTTGCCACCCAGGCTAATGTCACTGATCAACATTGAGCTAAACAATAGTGCCTGGAATAATATCGTGTATGGCATCAACAGGCAACCTGTTATAAGAATACGTTTTTCAGAACCCGTAAAACAAAGCACTGTTGCTGCTGCGGTAAAATTAACTGATGTAAATGGAGTGGAGGCTTCTATCAGTATAACATACGAAAGTAAAGATTCAATATTGGTTGTTCAACCCACTGCTCAATTAACAGCTCTTGCACTTTATCGCTTTACGATTCTGGCAACCTTAAAGTCAGCAGCAGGTGGTGATTTTATTTCTGCAACAGATAAAACATTCATTACCCAAATTGATTCAACAAGAAAATTTCCTGCAATCTCTGATAACGCCTTACTTGATCTGGTACAACAACAAACCTTTAAATACTTCTGGGACTTTGGTCATCCTGTAAGTGGGTTAGCAAGAGAACGGAATACATCGGGCGAAACGGTAACATCAGGTGGATCAGGATTTGGCGTGATGGCTATTGTAACAGGCATCAACAGAAACTTTATTACAAGGGCACAGGGATTGGCAAGAATGCAAACCATTGTTTCTTTTTTAAAAACCACTGCACAAAAGTTTCATGGCGCTTTTCCGCACTGGCTTAATGGAACAACTGGTGTTGTGATTCCGTTCAGTACAAAAGATAATGGTGCCGATTTGGTTGAAACTTCTTATTT
>JAYUTS010000207.1:0-2899 GCA_043754995.1 Chitinophagaceae bacterium | reverse complement strand
CTCATAAAACAATCCTGCGTAAGAATAGCTGGATTAATGCTCTTATAGATGCAGATGATCATCTTGCAGTATCTGATCTGCACCTGGATATTATTTATACAGGTACGGATGCATTCTTTGATGAAAAATTCAACAGGTATTCAACATATGGATTGTGGAGGGTAGTGTTTGGTGAAAAGAAATACTTCGTATCCAATCTTCGAACTTTTTGGGAGGTTATGCATCATTCGCCTGTAACCGGAAGCCAGTTAATTGTTTATAGGAAAGACGCAATTTCCGTAAATGTTTACAATTGCAGTACAGCAACGGTTCCTTACTCAGTGAAAAATAATTTCAACTCCATTGCATGGAAATCATCTTCATTCCTTGCTTACCGGCTTAATGAATTAAACGAAGCAGGAGCGGAGCTTTTTTTCAATCGGCATCAACAATGGCAACCACCTGATCAGAAACCATTACAACAACCCGGTAATCTTCAAATGCTTTTTCTTTTTGTAAGAAATATTTTCAGGTATTTTATGTACAAATTGGATGAACATAAAAAGAAGCGGTTTACAATGGCATTTACTACTGAAAACTTTGATATTTTTCAACCAGAGTTTAGCCATTTCAGGAAAATAGATCTCCCGCAACATGTTTTTTATGCTGATCCTTTTGTGATTGAAAACAATCATCAATCATTTATTTTCTTTGAGAATTATAATGAACAAACCGGAAAGGGATTAATATCTGTATTAGAGCCGGGCAATGCTGATCAACCTGCATCAATCAAAACCGTACTTGAAAAGCCTTACCATTTGTCGTATCCTTTTGTATTTGAATGGAACGGGAACTATTGGATGATCCCTGAAACCGCTTCTGCAAAAAATGTTCAGCTCTACCGTTGTGCAAATTTCCCTGATCAGTGGGAATTTGTAAAGGAGTTGCTATCCGATTGTATATTGATTGATGCAACGGTTTTATTTCATCAAAACAAATGGTGGATGTTTGGGGTTACCCATCATCACCAGGCTTGCAGTACCAATGATCAGTTACTGCTTTATTATACCGATGATCTGTTAACAGGAAAGTGGCAACAGCATCCGCAAAACCCTGTAGCCACTGATATTGCCAATTGCCGCCCTGCAGGAAAAGTATTTGAAAAAAATGGAAAACTCTACCGCCCTGCGCAAAACAATGCTTCTTTCCAATATGGTTATGCCATTTGCATCAATGAAATTGAAGTGTTAACAGAAACAATGTATCATGAAAGACCAGTGCTTGAATACCTGCCTGCAGTAAATGTTCCATATAAAGCGATGCATACTGTTAATCAAAGTGAAAAGATGACAGTGATAGATGCCATACTCTAAATAATCTTTTTAAAACAAGCTCTTCAGATTATATTTGAAACTGCATGAAATTAGCAAAGGCATTATCAACAAGTATTTTCTGGCGGGGGATTTATTTTTTATCCGTACTGCTGTTGAATATTCTTGTTGCCCGTCATTTTGAAGCGGATGGCAGCGGGCAGATTTATTATGTCACCAATATTTTTGCTTTTATCATGATGCTCATCAGTCTTTGCCTGGAAACACCGATGGGCTATTACCTTTCGCAAAAAAAAATAAATGAAACACAGTTAACCGTACTTGCCTTATGCTGGACTGTAGTTGTCATGATCCCAGCTTATTTACTCATTCAGCAATTTTCCGGAGTAGCAGGTATTCCCTTTGAAAGAAAAGACTTTGAACTTTCTGCCAATGTATTTCTTGCGGGTAATTTGCTCATTACTTTTTTTGTAGCGTTATTTTATGCCAAACTAGATTTTGTTGTGCCGAATCTTTTACTCTCCGGCGTTAACTTGCTTTTAATTGCATTGGTTCCGAACAATACTGTAACGCAAGGTCTTTTAACCGATGAACAATACATTACTCTTTATTTCAGTGGCTTTTTATTGCAGGGCGTTTTACTGGCAATTGCTTTCATCAGTAAATATGTAAAGTGGAAAGATTTCAATTTTATTCCCGCTTCATTATTGAGATCGTTATTTTCCTTTGCATTGATTGCTGTAATTACCAATTCCATGACTTTTTTAATGTATCGGGTTGATTATTGGTTTGTAAATAAATATTGTACAGATGCTGATCTTGGAAATTATATCCAGGCATGTAAACTGGCACAACTGTTCTTTATTATTCCATCTATACTCGCTGCGGTGGTATTTCCAATGACAGCATCGGGAAGGAGAGAAGAGATGAATGAAAAAATGCAGTTGCTTTCACGTGGATTGATTGTGCTGTATAGTATTGCCTGTACAGGATTGCTCCTGGTTGGATATTGGTTATTCCCTTTTGTCTTTGGCAGTTCATTTAATAATATGTACTGGTCTTTTCTTTTATTGGTACCAGCCATACTTTCTTATTCCGTTACACATTTATTAACGGCTTACTATGGTGGTAAGAAAGTATTGAGTGTAAATTTCTGGGGAAATGTTTTTGCTCTTGCTGTGATCATTACCGGGGACATTATTTTTATTCCTTACTATGGTATTAAAGGTGCAGCAGTTGTTAGCAGCGCCGGTTATATTTGTTATATGTGTTACATGATGTATGCTCATACCCGTGAGTATAAGAGCCGGTTTGCTGATTTTCTCCTTTTTCGTAAAAGCGATTGGCAGATGCTGCAAAAAACATGGACGGAAAAATTTCTTTCACGCAAACAGGAGAACTCATGAAGCTGCTATGGCTTAGTAGCTGGTACCCGCATTCAAAAGATCGTTTTGACGGTGATTTTATTGAACGGCAGGCAAAGGCTCTTGCCATGTATGAAAAAGTAGATGTAATTCATGTAGTACAGAATTTTCATTTTCTGAAAAATGAAAAGTACAGGGTAGAGGAGCAGCAAATGGGCGCATTGT
>JAYUTS010000206.1:0-6527 GCA_043754995.1 Chitinophagaceae bacterium | reverse complement strand
CAGGCCTATGTTCCTGTTTATGCAAAGCCTGCCGATCTCAATAATATTGGAACTGAATCAGCAAGAGCTGTTGAAAAGCCCGGTAAAATTTATGTTATCGGCAATCTGTTGTTGCAGAATGATCTCAACAAAGGAGTTCATCTCATAGATATCAGTATCCCCGATCAGCCCCGTAAAATTGCTTTCCTGCGCATTCCTTTCAGTACGGAGATTTCTGTAAAGAATAATTATCTCTATGTCAATAATTTCAATGACCTGCTGGTGTTTAACATCAATGATCCGCAAAACCCGGCATTGATCAAACGGATAGTGAATGTGTTTCCTTATCACAACAGCGAATACCCGCCGGTTAGCAATGTTTATTTTGAATGTGTTGACAAAACAAAAGGAATTGTGGTGGATTGGAAACTGGAATCAGTAAACGAACCTAAATGCCGCCGCTAAAATTTACAGCTATGCAAAAGAAAATAACAGTTGCTGTTTGTTGTTTACTCTTCTCCTTCCTGCTGATACATTGTAATAAAGCAGAGACTAATGCATTTGCTCCAAATCCATCGGGACAGGGTGGTTCATTGGCAAGGTTTGCCATTGTTGGAAATTATCTCTACGCAGTTGATGAAGAAAACCTGAGTGTTTTTAATATACTGGATGCAGCAAATCCCGTGTTGATCAAAACAGCAAAAGTTGGTTTTGAAATTGAAACCATCTTTCCTTTTAAAGACAAACTCTTTATTGGCAGTACCAGTGTGGTTCATATTTTCTCCATTGAAAATCCCGCAGATCCTGTTAAGCTGAGCCAGGCTATTTCACCCAATGTTATCCGTCGTTGCGATCCCGTGGTAGCAAAAGATACAGTTGCGTATGCAACATTGAGGGTTAATGGGGAGTGCGGAGGTATTCAAAGCGTACTGGCCTGTTATGATATAAAAAATGTGTTGAACCCTGTACAGAAGTTTGCAGTGAATGTTGGAGAGCCATATGGACTGGGTTATAAAGATGATGTATTGTATGTATGCGACAGGCAGGCGGGGCTTCGTGTATTTGATATCAGCAAAGCCTATCTTCCAGTAGAAATAAAAGTACTCACCGATGCAAATTGGTACATTGATCTAATACCGTATAACAATGTGTTATTATGCTGGACAAACACAGGCGTTACTCTTTATGATATAACCAATAACCGCAACCCGGTATTGCTAACCTCCATTCAATAATACCGGATGAAATATTTGTTTACTTTTTTGTTCAGTTGCATGCTGTTGCTGTTTGCAAATGCACAGAAAAAAAATAATAACGATTACAGGTTTGCAGTACGGGTGAGCCCGCTTGCATTGCTTGATCCTTATGAAACCAATCTCTCCATTGGAATGGATTATAAGATCCGTAAAAAACTTTCAGTTGGAGGAGATGTTGCTGTTTATATGGCCAGGAAAGCTTTTGCTGAAAGCAAGCCCTTGAGCGGATTTTATATAAGACCCACTTTAAGATGGTATTCAAATGAACGGCTGAAATTATTTACAGAATTGGTATTGATGTATAAACATACTGTACGTAAAGAAAACGACTGGCTGGGTATGGATTGTGTAGATGATGTACCCACTTATGAAAAGTTTACAACGTACAAACAGGTCAGGAATGTATTTGATCTGAGCTTCAGAGGAGGCATCAGGGAAAACCTGTTTCAATCAAAAAACTGGCACTTTGAATTTTACTTAGGCATTGGTTTAAGGCAAAAGTTTCATTCCATCAAATATAATGAACCAAACGCCTGTGCTCCCCGGGCGATGGGTGGTTTTTTTGATGTCATCAATCAAAATCCTGCAGCTACTATTACTACTCCAACCCTTCCGGCGGGCATCAGGCTGGTATGGGTACTGAAATAAAACAGGCCATCATTTCTATTCATTTATGAATTGCTTACTCAAGCCTGAAGGAAATCTTGCACACACATCCGTAAGTAGTAACCTTTCCATCTTTTACATGCGCTTTGATATCCTGTACATAAACAGAATCAATATTGCGGATTGTTTTGCATGCTTCTTCCACCGCCATCCGGATAGCATCATCAATTCCTTTTTCTGAAGAAGAAATGACTTCAATAATTTTTACGATTGGCATAACATGATTATTTAACCGTTAACAATGAATTTACTTTGTTAAGGTAGATAAACCATTACACAAACACAAATAACTCCTTAAATTGATGTGAGATAAATAAGCACGAACAATAGAAAATAGATAGCGATATTAATAACGGAAATTGACCTTGTTTTCATACTACATAGGTAACCTGTTAAGTTTATTTGATTGTAAACTGCAGGTTAATTTTAAGTGATGTAATTGGCAAACAAAAGTCTGTTAGAGAGAACTTATCTTCTGTAACCTCCGCCTCCACCACCGCTTGGGCCTCTTTCTTCGGCCTCTTTTACTACCAGTGGCTTTTTGTTTCTTCCTAAGGTAATATCATTGAGTAATTCAATGGCATCCTTGCCATCTTCTTTGTTTTTCATTTTTACGAAACCAAAGCCACGGCTTTTACCGGTTTCACGGTCAATGGTTACTTTGGCTGATAATACGGGACCGAATTTTTCAAAAATTTCTTCCAGTTCTGCATCATCAAGATCGTAAGGGAGGCCTGCTACAAAAAGGTTCATACAATAAGTTAAAGCCAAATGTACGGAACTTACCCTTACGTTTCGCTCAAATTCTCTGTAAGGGTACATTTCAAATTGTTGCAGGGTTAATAGTACTTTAGGTATGCCATACCTCAGAGGTATGGCATACCTGTTTGATGAAGATGGCAACATTTTAAAATGCACCCCCGTAATTAATCAGTGCATTGCTGGTTTTAATATTTCGCTATCTTCCCTTTCCTAAAAATTAATTCTTATGAGGCAAATCTTATTTCTTTGTTTCCTTTCTGTGTATTGCATTCCTGCATCGGCCCAGAAGAACCCTGTTGTTGATGCAAAAGAATTCATCCCTACGGGGGTACAGGTGGTTGTAACCAAAAACTCTGTTACCATAGCCGGTAAAAAGATTGATTATGTAACGCATACCGGCTACCTCGACCTGAAAAATGATACGGGCAAACTGATTGCAAAAGTTTTCTTTACCTATTATAAAAAGGAGAATGAAGATGCTGCAAAACGCCCTGTAACATTTACGTTCAATGGTGGACCTGGCTCATCTTCTGTTTGGCTGCACATGGGTGCTCTTGGTCCACGTCTGGTGCAATTGAAAGATGATGGTACTGCAACAGCACCACCTTACAAAGTGATCAACAATGAATACAGTTGGTTAGATAAAACTGATCTTGTTTTTATTGATCCTGTAGCTACAGGTTACAGCCGTGCGGCTTCGGGTGAAAGTCCCAAACAGTTTCATGGATATGTGGAGGATGTGCAATCGGTAGGTTCTTTTATCCGCCATTTTCTCTCCCGCTACGAACGTTGGGGATCAGCTAAATTCCTGGCAGGTGAAAGCTATGGTACTACAAGAGCGGCAGGTTTAGCTAAGTTTTTACAGGATAGCTATCGCATCTATTTCAATGGCGTCTTTTTAATATCACCCGTATTGAATTTTGGAACCAATGATTATTATGTGGGCAATGATCTGCCAAGAGCATTGTATATACCATCCTACACGGCAGCAGCATGGTATCATAAAAAACTTGCACCGGCATTACAGGCCGATTTTCAGAAAACACTCCAGGAAAGTGAAGCATTTGCATTGGGTGAATATGCTACGGCTCTTTTAAAAGGAACTTCGTTAACGGCGGCCGAAACTGAGCGTATAGCAGAAAAGATGAGTTATTACACCGGGTTGAGTAAAGAGTATTGCATAAAAGCCAATCTTCGTGTAGAAGAAGGAAGATTCTGGAAAGAATTACGCAGGAAAGATGGATTGATCGTTGGCCGGCTGGATGCCAGGTTTACAGGAAGAGACCTTGATGACGCAGGCGAATCTGTAAGTCATGATCCATCTTTTGTAAATATTGATGGACCATTTACAAGCGCTCTCAACGATTATTTTCAAAAAGAACTCAATTTCAAAGATGACAAAGCATATAATATTTTCGGGAGCGTGTATCCATGGAATTATAATAATGTACAAAATCAGTTCCTGAATGTGGGAGAAAGTTTAAGGGACGCCATGAACAAGAATCCTGCATTGAAAGTGTATGTAGGCAGCGGTTATTACGATTTTGCAACACCCTACTTTACTGCAAAATATGATGTGGCACATTTGTTCCTTCGGCCTGAGCAGCAAAAGAACATCAAACATTATTTTTATAACTCAGGCCATATGTATTATATCAACCTGCCTGATATGATTCAGTTTAAAAAAGATGTTGATGCTTTTTTTGAATGGAGTCTCAATACGAAATAAGCAGGTTGATCAGTCTCTGAATTCCTGGGAGATCATCAACCCCTTTATTCCACCATCCATTACAGCAATTCCAACCCGGCCAAAAGCCGGGTTTAATATAGCTGCACGATGGCTGGGAGAGTTCATCAATCCTTTATGTGCTTCAGCAAGCGTTGGTGCCAATGCAAGATTTTCACCGGCTCTCTTGTAACTGATATTTGCTTTTTTCATTCGTTGAAAAGGGTTGATGCTATCGGGTGTTGTGTGTGCAAAATATCCTCTTGCAAACATATCTGTTGAATGCGCCCTGCCAACTTGTTTCATTTGATCGTCAGATATAAGTGGTTTTAAATAATGCTTCCGTCTTTCTTCATTTACGAGCAACAACATTTCATATTCAAGGTCGGGGCGTTCAAAAACGGTTTCTGTTTTAAAATCAGGTTCGACAACTGCAGGTGAAATTGCGGCTGAAATTTTTGCTGTAAAATAATTTGTAACCAGTGGCGATATTTTATCCTCCACTATTTTTGTGTATGGTGTAAACGTTGAAGTAATTTCACTTTTATTTGCTTCTTTACTTACCTCATCAAAAGCAGAGTAGGTGAGCAGGCGACCTATTACTGTACTGATGATAATCCCCATCAGCAAACCCGGAATAATTCCGCTCACTTTGTCAGCAAGAGATTTCCTGTTGTTTTGTTCATCCTTATTAACTACCCACTTCTGGAGCATAGAAAGAAATAAATACAGGATGATGAAAACAATTCCTGTGATAACGGGAAAATGTAATTGTGTAAAGTTGGAATCATATGCAGCAGCAAGATCGGCTGTGTAATAATATACAGAAAGTGCGCAGGCAATAGAAGCTGCCCATTTTATAAGATCAAGAATTGTTTCTGCAGCACCCTTTTTGTAACCGATCCATGTTACAAGCAGTATGATACAGGCAAGGATGATATCAACAGTATTCACAGCAATTGTTTAAAATCAATAAAAAAGCAGCATTTCCATAAATTATTTACAGAAATGCTGCCGGTTAATAACTAAGTGTATCATTAATACCTGCCATCTTTTTTATCCATTGTACGACCGATGCCATAACCAACACCACCACCTAAAACACCTCCTATCGCAATACCGGCTGCACGGTTACGCTTGCTTACTACACCACCAATAACTGCACCTGATACACCACCAATAACTGCACCTTTGGCTGCTTTACTCCAACCTTTTTTCTTAGCTGCAGTTGTTGTATTCGTGTTTGTATTTGAGGCAGGGGCTGAAGTTGCTACTGTATTTGTTCTGCGTTCAACATAACGTACTGTGCGGTTATCATTGATTGCTTTTGTTTGAGCTTGCTGTTCTTTCCATGCCTGGAAGTTTGCAAATTCAATTGAATCTGTTGCTGATAATACTTTTGCCTGGTCTGTTATAGTTTCTGTTTTGCTTTTGCAGGATGCCATTACTGCAACAAGTGATAATGCGGTTAAAAGTTGTTTCATAATTTTCGATTTTACAGGTTTACAATAATGTTGTTCTGTAATACCCTATGTAAGAAAAGCGTGCCACAAACAGGTTGAGTTGTTAATGAAATCTTTATTGTACCCATTCTACGATTGAAAGCCTGTTGTTTCAATTACATTTCTTTAACATTTCAACTAAAAATGAACGGCGAATTCCTGTTCTTTCCAGTTAATTATCCTGTTTATTTTAGTTGGAGTAATGGAAAAACCTGAGGGATGCATTTGCGGTACTTAAAAAGCTTGATTATTTATATATTACAGTATGAAAAAAATAGTTTATTTCATTTTATTCCTCTCCTGCATTTCTGCCAATGCTCAAACAGGGTCCGAAATTTTGCTCTTTGATCTTTCCATAAAAAAAGGAGCGGTTACTCTTTCCAAACCAAAAAATATCAGCAACCACAAAGGTTATGATAACCAACCCTTTTTTCATCCATCAAAACCCATTATCTATTATGCTTCATTTGATGACAGTGGCAGGAGTAATATCAAAACCTACAATCATCAAACTGCAACAACTTATTACTTAACCGTTACAAGGGAACGGGAGTATTCTCCAACCGTTACAGCAAACGGAGAATTCATTTCCTGTATTATTCAAAGGGATAATGGTGAACAGAATTTAGGGCAATA
>JAYUTS010000205.1:0-2912 GCA_043754995.1 Chitinophagaceae bacterium | reverse complement strand
AGTTGATTACCGGCTTCATTCCAATGCGGATCACAAGATAAAAAATAGCTTTGTTCCGGTGCTGAAGCAAAAACAGGTAACAGGTCAACAAATTCTATCTTATTGTTCTTGCAAAATGCTGCCAGTTGCGGAGCCAATTTATTTTGCCCGTCTGATTTATGGCGTTTGATTTCTGTTGCAACAGGAATGGTAAAAAGGATGATCCGTTTGCCCGGAGCAGCCAGCTTAACCTGTGTAAGAATAAAACAAAAACGTTCAAAATCTTCTGCTGTATAATTCACAAATCCGGAGTAATTATTTTTATACACTTGGTTGGCTTTGCGCCGGTGGCGGAAGTAATCAAGTATATGAAACCAGAATGTATTGGCTCTTAAAAAACGTGCAGTTGTGCCTTGGAAACTATTATGTTTTTTGAAATAACCTTCTTTATTAAATGTAGCATGTTGAAATGAACTGTCAGAAAATTGAAGTGTGAACCCGTTATTCGATTTTACATAGTATGGTCTGTACCGCTGCATACCATCATATAAACCCGGATGAACTTCCAGATTGTTATCAAAAAAATCATTGATCGGTAATAAACTTACCAGGATGGTATTGTGTGCAAAGCCTGAAGCAAGATGTTTATAAACAAGGTATTCCTGTGTTGTGCTGAAATCGGAACATCCAAAATTCAAAAACTCCCTTCCGGTTTTTTTGCTGAGCAGGTTTGATAAACGGTTTGAATCAGCAATTCCAAACCCCTCCATAAAAGAATCACCCAAAACAATTACATTATTACTATCCGCTACAGTTTGTTTCCATTCTTTATCACGTGCACCATAGCTGTTCATTGAGTAAGGAACAGAAAAACAATCACGGGTGAATGTAAAATTTTCAGGATAGTGCCATGTGCCCCAGGCAGGCTGAAGATCAGCGATCTGGTAGGGATATATTTTTTCTTTCCAGCTAAATTTGAAATTGGGTTTGGTAGTTGGAATATAACCGGTTACAATAAACAACCAGCAAATAAACTCCACCAGCAAATAGGTGATAAGGGTTATGGTAAAAAAATATTTAAATTTTCGTCCCATCTTGATTAATCAGCTTGAATTTTTTTCTTCCACTCATCTTTTTCTTTCCACACGGGTTGATCTTTTTTACTGAACAAAAAATCACCAATCACCAAATAGTCCATTTCAGTACGCATGAAACATTGATATGCTTCCAAAGGTGTACATACAACCGGTTCGCCACGTACATTAAAACTGGTATTAATCAACACTGCACAACCTGTGAGTTGTTTGAAAGCAGTAAGCAACGCATGAAAGGATGGATTAGTTGATGCATGCACTGTTTGAATACGTGCCGAGTAATCAATATGTGTGATGGCAGGAAGTGTACTTCGTTTGAAATACAACTTTTCATTCATGCTTAACTGCTGGTAATTATCCGGAACCATCTGTTGTAATTCTTTCTTCACCTGTTGTACCAATAACATATAAGGCGATGGAGTAGTTAACTCAAAATAGTCTTGTGCATCTTCAGCCAGTACGGCCGGGGCAAAAGGACGAAAGCCTTCACGGTATTTGATCTTCAGGTTGAGTTTCTTTTGCATATCCTTGTTGCGTGGATCAGCAAGAATACTGCGGTTGCCCAATGCTCTTGGTCCAAACTCCATACGGCCTTGAAACCAACCGATCACATTTCCTTCATTGATCAATCGGGCAACCACTTCATTCAAAGCATCCCGTTCTTCGTATCGTTTATATTTTGCATTGAGGGTTTTTGCTGTTGCAACAATCTCTTCATCGGTACAAGAGGGACCGAGATAAGAACCTTTCATCGCATCCATTGCAGTTGTAACTGTGCGTTCTTTTTCAAAATAAAGATGATGTGCTGCTAATGCTGCACCAACAGCGCCACCAGCATCGCCACTTGCAGGTTGAATGAATAATTCATTAAAGATGTTTGCATTTTGCAGTTTGCCATTGGCTACACAATTCAATGCAACACCACCTGATAAACAAAGATTAGCAGAACCGGTTAGTTCTTTTGCATGATGTGCCAACTTCAATACAATTTCTTCTGTTACCTGTTGAATGGCAAGTGCCAGATTGCAATGCTGTTGTTGCAATTCATCTTCGGGTAATCGTTTACTAAAACCAAAGAGTTGTTTAAATGCCTCATCTTTTGCCATGCGTAAGCCAACTGCATAATTGAAATACTGCTGATCAAGACAAATAGAACCATCATCAAAAATGCTGACGAGTTTTGTTTTGATGGTTTGAACAAATGCTGCAGTTTGTGTAGATGTTGGATCACCATAAGGCGCCAGTCCCATCAACTTGTATTCACCGCTGTTTACTTTAAAGCCGAGATAATAAGTGAAAGCAGAATAGAGCAATCCAACTGAATGCGGGAAGTTGAGTTGTTTCAGTATTTCAATCTCTTTTCCTTTTCCTTTGCTGATGGTAGTGGTGGCCCATTCACCTACACCATCAATGGTGAGTATCGCAGCTTCTTCAAATGCTGATGGATAAAAAGCAGAGGCAGCATGGCTAAGATGATGTTCGGGAAATAAAAGCTGTAATTTCTTTTTATCATATAGTTGAATCTTCTTCAGCTCATCCCGTATCATCTTTTTCAGGAACAATTTTTCATTCAACCATATTGGCATCGCCAAGAGAAAAGATGCAAATCCTTTTGGTGCAAACGCATAATAGGTTTCGAGTAAGCGTTCAAACTTGAGCAAAGGTTTGTCATAAAATACAACTGCTTCCAGCTTATCAATTGTAATACCTGCTTCCTGTAAACAATAGCTGATGGCTTTGGAAGGAAACCCCGGATCATGTTTTTTTCGGCTGAACCGTTCTTCCTGTGCGGCGGCAACGACCTCGCCATCTTTGATGATGGCTGCTGCAGAATCATGA
>JAYUTS010000204.1:0-6533 GCA_043754995.1 Chitinophagaceae bacterium | reverse complement strand
ATTTTCTGGGTACAAAAAGCGGGTGCAGAAAATTATTTAAATCATTGAATATTCTTACCCCGGCAGGATTTGAAGACATCAAAAATAAAGAAGGAGTAATTGATCATCTTGCATTACTCAAACAAAATAACACTGCATTAAAAAAAGCGGTTGTAAAAATGAATGATGGTTTTTCAGGTGAAGGAAATGCCGTGTTTTCTTACAAAGATGCTCCAACTGATGATTCGTTACGAAACTGGATCAGTACAAATATGAATCAGCAGTTAACGATTGTTGCTGCAAATCTTTCAATGGATCTTTTTTTTAAAAAATTTGAACAGATGGAAGGAATTGTGGAAGAGTTCCTGGAAGGCGAACAGATTACATCACCTTCTGTTCAATGCCGAATTAATCCACTGGGTATTGTCACTGTTCACTCAACGCATGATCAGATGTTGGGTGGAGATAATAACCAGATATTCTTAGGCGCTACTTTTCCTGCCAGCCAAGAATACGCAATTGAAATTGGCAAACTGGGAGCTGTTATTGCTGAAGAACTGAAAAAGCTGGGTGTACTGGGCCGGTTCGGAATAGATTTTATGAGTGTGAAAACCGGCAATGAATACAAACATTATGCAATCGAAATAAATTTAAGAAAAGGCGGCACCACACATCCTTATTTAATGCTTCAGTTTTTAACGGAAGGTGATTATGATGCTGATACAGGCGAATATTATTTACCAGATGGAAAGAAGCGATACTACTTTGCTACTGATAACCTGCAAAGTGATTCTTACAAAGGTCTCACACCACACGATTTAATTGACATTGCAATGGAAAATGGTTTGCATTACAGCAATCCATTGGAAGAAGGAGTAATGTTTCATTTAATCAGCGCTTTATCGCAGTTTGGCAAAGTAGGACTTGTATGCATCGGCAGTACGCCTGAAAGAGCTGTTGAATATTACAATAAAACAGTAGCGGTATTAAATGATGAATGTGAATGATTTCAATCATCATTCGCATCAATTACAATCCATACTGATCAACTACATATAACAGCAACACCATATTAATAGCTCCTAACTCCAGTTCACGTTTGTTCACCATTTCAAATACATCATTGCCTGCATGATGGTGATCAAAATAACGTTGTGAGTCGGGTCTGAGTCCGCAGAGCATAGTACCTAAAGGAAGCAACGGACTAATATCGGCACCACCGCCACCTTCACTGAATTCATAAACACCATATGGTTTAAATAATGGAACCCAGGTACGCAAACGTTCCAGTTTTTCACCACCGGGAGAAAAACCAAAAGCCCGGGGAGTAAATCCACCTGCATCACTTTCCAAAGCAAAAATGTGTTTCTTCTTTTTTTCGCTTGCTGCCACTTCACCATATTTCCGTCCGCCACGCAAACCATTTTCTTCATTCATAAACATGACTACACGAATGGTTCGTTTGGGTTGAATGCCTAATTGTTTATATACACGGATGATCTCCATACTCTGCACACAACCTGCACCATCATCATGAGCACCTTCTGCCAAATCCCATGAATCAAGATGTCCACCAACAGTAATGATCTCATCAGGAAATTCTTTGCCTCTTATTTCAGCAATCACGTTATAACTTTTTACATCGGGTAACATTTCACATTCGGTGCGGAAATACAATTGCATTCCTTTTTTCTTTTTCAACTCATTGCTTACATATTCTGCATGACGTGTTGATACAGCAATAGCAGGGATCTTTGGAAACGAATCATTATAAGTTGTGGCGCCTGTATGCGGGAAGTCGTCAATATTGCTTGCCAGTGAACGAATCATTACACCCACAGCGCCAAACTTTGATGCCATAGATGGACCACGACCCCGAAACTGACCAGCTTCACCATACGAACGGAATGTTTCAACATTGGTTGGGTTCATAGGAAAATTGTAAAACACAATTTTTCCTTTTACGCCTTTCTCACCTAATTCTTCCAGTTCTTTAAAGGAACGCACTTCAATCACTTCTGCTTTCATTCCTTTTTTACCTGTGCCCACACTATTGCCCAATGCACAAACATTGAGCGAAAAGGTATTGCCTTTATCATCTACCAGCAAGGCGCTTTCTTTTGCACCACGCACCCAATGCGGCACCATGCATTCCTGCAGGTAAACCGTATCAGCACCCATTTCCTTCATCATACGATAGGTTTCTCTTACTGATTTTTCTGCCTGTGGTGAACCGCTTAATCTCGGCCCCACTTCTTTACATAAAAAACGAAGATTGTCATAAGCTATGCTATTGATAAAAATATCATCAGCAATTTTTTTAAACATAATGGAATCGTTCTTTTGTGCAAACAGGCTGCCTGTTGTAAGCAAACAGATAGCAAAGACTAAATTGATTATACGCATATGATTGGTAGTACTTGAATGCGATGAAAATAAAACAAGTATCGTAACTCACAAAAAGATATGTTTCGGGTATGAATTGAAATTGTACAAGCGGTAATACTGCAAAAAACTGTTGTAAATTGAAATCAGTAACTTTGCTCCCACATTTAAGTTATATGAAAATTGGAATTGTATGTTACCCCACGTTTGGTGGTAGCGGTGTATTGGCAACTGAACTTGGAAAAGCACTCGCAGAAAAAGGACATCTTGTGCATTTTATTACTTACCAGCAGCCTGTACGGCTGAGTGGTTTTTTTACAAACATCTTTTATCATGAAGTAAGGGTGCCGCATTACCCGTTGTTTGATTACCCTCCTTATGAAACCACGTTGGCAAGTACCATGGTTGATGTTGTAATGAATAATGATCTGGATCTGCTGCATGTACATTATGCTATTCCGCATGCTTCAGCAGCCTACATGGCCAAACAGATATTAAAGAAGAAAGGAAAAGATATTCCTGTTATTACCACTTTGCACGGAACAGATATTACATTGGTAGGAAAAGATAAAACCTTTGAACCGGTGGTTACTTTCTCTATCAATGAAAGTGATGCCATTACGGCCGTATCGAAAAACCTCCGTGATGAAACCTACCATTCGTTTCATATCGAAAAAGAAATTGAAGTGATCTACAATTTTGTAGATATCAACCGTTTTTCAAAAAAACCATTAGATGCGTTTAAGAAAGTACTGGCCCCTGATGGCGAAAGAATCATTACACATGCATCCAATTTCCGTAAAGTAAAACGGGTTAATGATATCATTCATGTGTTTGCAAATATGCTCAAAGAAGTTCCCTCTAAATTATTAATGGTAGGCGATGGTCCCGACAGACCCGATGCTGAAGCCCTTTGCCGTGAGCTGGATATTTGTGATCATGTACGGTTTCTTGGAAAGCAACAGGAAATGGAAGAGATCCTTGCTATTTCGGATATGTTCATCCTTACATCAGATTATGAAAGCTTTGGTCTTTCTGCATTGGAAGCAATGGCGGCAGGTGTGCCTGTATTATCAACAAATGCCGGCGGTCTTCCTGAAATTAATATCCATGGAAAAACCGGCTATATGGCACCGGTAGCTGATGTAAAAGAGTTAAGCCGTTTAGGACTTGAATTAATAAAGAACGACGATACGCTCAACATCTTTAAACAAAATGCAAAGGAACAGGCAATGAAGTTTGATATTCATCACATTGTTCCTATCTATGAAGAGTTGTATGAACGTTTTGTTCCCGTATCAGCGGCTGCGAAGCCATGATGTTGGATTGATCATTTGATTTTCCCTTGCAAGAATAAAATTCAGTTCACCATCACCATCAATGTTGGTACCTACACGTCCAATTACCTGGTTGGTTTTAACTTCCTGCCCCTTATTGACGTTTACAGAAGAGAGATTACTGTAAGTTGTAAAATATTTTCCATGTTTGATCATTACTGCACTCATACCACCTACATCAAAAACACTTACCACTTCTCCATCAAAACATGCTTTAACTGAACTGCCTGCAGGAGATGAGATGGTTATGAAATCCTGTGTGAAATTTATTTTTGTGCCGGGCACAACATTTGAACCAAAATTACCTGATACATAACCATTATCAACCGGGAAAGGTAAGCGGCCCTTACTGCTCTCAAAGCTATTTCCCAAAGCAAGATCTTCTTTATTGTATTCAAGATAACTCTCCTGCTTTTTTACAGGCTCTTCTTTTTTAACAGGCGCTGTTTTAACAGTTGCTGCAGGCGATGTAACATTGCCTGTTGTGTTATTCGATTTGTTGCTCTCTTTAATAATTGCTGCAGCTTCTTTTTCTTTCCGTTCACGTTCTAACCTGTCTGCTTTTACTTTAGCCTCAGCTTCTTTTTTAGCTGCAGCCATTTCCCTGTTGATGATAGTTGTAATAGACGATTGTAAAGATTGCGCCTGTTTGCGTTTGACAGCAATATTATTGTTGATTTCCTTTTCACGTTTCTTCAGGCTAATGACAACAGCATCCTGCTCCTGTTTATCTTTTACCAGCTCACCCATTTCCTTACTCTGATCAAACAACACATTCCGTTTGGCTTTCTTGTTTAAAGTAAGCTCATTTATTTTATGTTGATATAATGCTTCTTTTTGATTGATGTCTTCGAGTTGCTGTGCACGGTAACTGCGGTATGCTTTCATATAAGCAATGCGGCGGATGGCATCGTTGAAGTTGGTAGCTGAAAATAAAAAGTTAAGAAAATCGTAACTGCTCCTGTTCTTATACGCATACGCCACATTACGGGCATAATTCATCTTCAATGTATCGAGGTCTTTTTGTAAACGACGCATTTCACGGTACGATGTATTAATATCACCATCAATTGACCGCACCTGTTTGCTGATGGTTTCTATTACCTGGTTCCGTAAGCGTATTTTATTTTGTATTAATGTAAGCTGACCAATACTTTGTTTCTTGTTTTTTTTGATGTCGCTGTACTGGTTATTTAACACTTCAATTTCCTGCAGTGTTTGCTTTCTCCTGCGCTCAAGCTCAGCCTTATCTTGTGCAAATACAACTACCTGTAAAAAGGTACAAATGGTCATCAGGAAGATTTTCAGCATCGGCATCATTTAAATAATTACAAAAATAAGTTTCTGGCTAAAAAAATTAAACGCAGTTTGCACTAAAATCGTATGCCTATTTTATTCTTTTGAATTTTTTGGGAACGGTAAAAGGAAAACTTAATTCCTCGTTGAACTTATAATCTTTAAACTTCAGTTTTACATCCAGCTTATTCTGTTGTATAATAACGATCTCCCGCATGGTAGAGAACAGTTTGCCGGTTTTATTTTCATACTCCGTATACACAAGGTTACAGGTGCGGTTCAAAGCAGGATCATTATCATCCAGTTTACTTTTTTCAATCACATATTCATTGCTGATAGTTATTAAATTCTTAAACAGCACATCTATACTTAATAAGTTGTATCCATTAGCTGTTTGAACATAAGAAGTAATACTGTCTTTATTTAAAAAAATTGGATTGCCCACAAGCAAATTTTGCAGATCAGCAAACTCAAACGGGATCTGGCTTAGTTCCTGTATGGTGCTCAATGGTCTTACTTGATAGGTATTAGCCAGCTTATCCAGTATTTTTATACTGTCATTTGTTATCAGCACCCGTATGCCTTCAATACCGATATCATTACTCAGCGATACCCATATCAAGCTATCTTTCAGCATCCTGATATTGGCAATAAAATCGGGTTGTCTTCCTTTTTCATTTTCATAATCAACCCTGATCTTAGCTGAGAATGTATTGAATTCAATTCTTTTTTGTGCTACACCCGTCAATACTGCATCAACCATTTTCATAGTGTCCTGGTGAGTAGGTTGTATATCTTTTACAACCGCTACCGAATCTTTTATAATAATTGCCTTTTGAATATTTTTAGTTGACCGGCAGGCAGTAAATACCAGCAGCCATACCAATGTAATCGCTATTAAAAAAAATTTGTTCATGTTCAATGATTATTTGCCTGTACTTCCAAACCCTCCTGCACTGCGGATGGTATCTTCAATTTCAACAGAAAGTTGCCAGTCAATCTGTTCCACTTTCTGAATCACCATCTGTGCAATACGTTCTCCACTCTTTACAGACTGGATTTCATTACTGAGATTGATTAAAATTATCTTAATTTCTCCACGGTAGTCTGCATCAATTGTTCCCGGTGTATTTAAGCAGGTAATGCCTTGTTTAATAGCCAATCCGCTGCGGGGTCTTATCTGTGCTTCAAAACCTATCGGCAGTTCAATAAATAAGCCGGTTGGTATCAAAGTGCGTTCTAATGGTTTTAACTCAACAGTTTCCTCCAGGTTAGCCCTCACATCCATACCACTTGAGCCTTCAGTTGCATATGATGGTAATGGATTATTTGATTGATTGATGATGCGTACCGTCATTTGATTTTTGTTTGTTTGAGTAACACGGTAGCATAAGCAACCAATCCTTCTTCTCTTCCTACAAAACCCATTTGCTCAGTTGTTGTTGCTTTTACTGAAACTGCATCTGTCTTCAATTCAAGAATACCGGCAATTATAGTTTGCATCTGGCTGATATAGGGTTTTATTTTCGGCTCCTG
>JAYUTS010000203.1:0-2912 GCA_043754995.1 Chitinophagaceae bacterium | reverse complement strand
AGTTGATTACCGGCTTCATTCCAATGCGGATCACAAGATAAAAAATAGCTTTGTTCCGGTGCTGAAGCAAAAACAGGTAACAGGTCAACAAATTCTATATTGCTCTTCTTGCAAAATGCTGCAAGTTGCGGAGCCAATTTATTTTGCCCATCTGATTTGTAACGTTTGATTTCTGTTGCAACAGGGATGGTAAACAGGATGATCCGTTTGCCCGGAGCAGCCAGCTTAACCTGTGTAAGAATAAAACAAAAACGTTCAAAATCTTCTGTTGTATAATTCACAAATCCGGAGTAATTATTTTTATACAATTGGTTGGCTTTGCGCCGGTGGCGGAAGTAATCAAGTATATGAAACCAGAATGTATTGGCTCTTAAGAAACGTGCAAGTGTGCCTTTGAAACTATTATGTTTTTTGAGATAACCTTCTTTATTAAATGTTGCATGTTGAAATGAACTGTCAGAAAATTTTAGTGCATAACCGTTATTCGTTTTTACATAATATGGTCTGTACCGCTGCATGCCATCATATAAACCTGGGTGAACTTCCAGGTTGTTATCAAAAAAATCATTGATGGGTAATAAACTTATAAGAATTGTATTGTGAGCAAAACCCGAGGCAAGATTTTTATAAACAAGGTATTCCTGTGTTGTACTGAAATCGGAACATCCAAAATTCAAAAACTCCCTGCCAGTTTTTTTGCTGAGTAGATTTGATAAACGATTTGAATCAGCAATGCCAAACCCTTCCATAAAAGAATCACCCAAAACAATTACATTATTACTATCCGCTACAGTTTGTTTCCATTCTTTATCACGTGCACCATAGCTGTTCATTGAGTACGGAACAGAAAAACAATCACGGGTGAATGTAAAATTTTCAGGATAGTGCCAGGTGCCCCAGGCAGGCTGAAGGTCAGCAATCTGGTAGGGGTATATTTTTTCTTTCCAGCTAAATTTGAAATTGGGTTTGGTAGTTGGTATATATCCGGTGCTAATAAACAACCAGCAAATAAACTCCACCAGCAAATAGCTGATGATGGTTACTGTGAAAAAATATTTAAACTTTTGCCCCATCTTGATTAATCAGCTTGATTTTTTTTCTTCCAATCATCTTTTTCTTTCCACACAGGTTGATCTTTTTTACTGAACAAAAAATTCCCGATCACCAGGTAATCCATTTCAGTTCGCATGAAACATTGATATGCTTCCAATGGCGTACATACAACGGGCTCGCCACGTACATTAAAACTGGTATTGATCAACACGGCACAACCTGTCAATTGTTTAAATGCTGTGAGTAGCTCATGAAATGCTTTGTTGCTGGAAGCATGCACCGTTTGAATACGTGCCGAGTAATCAATATGTGTAATAGCAGGAAGTGTACTTTTATGAACATATAATTTTTCATTGATGCTCAATTGCTGATAATTTTCCGGTACCTGCAGTTGTAATTCTTTCTTCACTTGTTGTACCAATAACATATAAGGCGATGGAGTAGTTAACTCAAAATAGTCTTGTGCATCTTCGGCCAGTACAGCAGGGGCAAAAGGACGAAAGCCTTCACGGTATTTTATTTTCAGGTTGAGTTTCTTCTGCATATCCGGGTTGCGTGGATCAGCAAGGATACTGCGGTTGCCTAATGCTCTTGGTCCAAACTCCATTCTGCCCTGGAACCAACCGATTACATTTCCTTCGTTGATCAATCTTGCAACTACTTCATTCAATGCATCCCGTTCTTCGTATCGTTTATATTTTGCATTGAAGGTTTTTGCTGTTGCCACAATCTCCTCATCTGTACAAGATGGACCGAGATAAGAACCTTTCATTGCATCCATTAATGTTGTAACTGTCCGTATTTTTTCAAAATAAAGATGATGTGCTGCTAATGCTGCACCAACAGCGCCACCAGCATCACCACTTGCAGGTTGAATAAATAAATTATCAAAGATGTTTCCGTTCTGCAATTTTCCATTGGCTACACAATTCAATGCAACACCACCCGATAAACAAAGATTAGTGCAACCTGTTAGTTCTTTTGCATGATGTGCAAGCTTCAATACAATTTCTTCTGTTACCTGCTGAATAGCAAGTGCCAGGTTGCAATGCTGCTGTTGCAATTCATCTTCGGGTAATCGTTTACTAAAACCAAAGAGTTGTTTAAATGCTTCATCCTTCACCATCCGTAAACCCACCGCATAATTGAAATACTGCTGGTCAAGACAAATAGAGCCATCATCAAAAATGCTGATAAGTTTTGTTTTGATGGTTTGAACAAATGCTGCAGTTTGTGTAGATGCTGGATCACCATAAGGTGCCAGTCCCATCAACTTATATTCACCGCTGTTTACTTTAAAGCCGAGATAGTAAGTAAAAGCAGAATATAGTAACCCAACGGAATGCGGGAAGTTAAGCTGCTTTAGTATTTCAATCTGTTTCCCTTTTCCTTTGCTGATGGTAGTGGTAGCCCATTCACCTACACCATCAATGGTGAGGATGGCTGCTTCTTCAAAAGCTGATGGATAAAAAGCAGAAGCAGCATGACTGAGATGATGTTCGGGGAACAAAAGCTGTAATTTCTTTTTATCGTATAGTTGAATTTTCTTCAACTCATCCCGTATCATCTTTTTCAGAAACAATTTTTCATTCAACCATATTGGCATTGCCATGAGAAAAGATGCAAATCCTTTTGGTGCAAACGCATAATAGGTTTCAAGTAAGCGTTCAAATTTGAGCAAAGGCTTATCATAAAATACAACTGCTTCCAGCTCATCAATTCTAATACCTGCTTCCTGTAAACAATAGCTGATGGCTTTTGAAGGAAACCCCGGATCATGTTTTTTTCGGCTGAACCGTTCTTCCTGTGCGGCGGCAACGACCTCGCCATCTTTGATGATGGCTGCTGCAGAATCATGA
>JAYUTS010000202.1:0-6554 GCA_043754995.1 Chitinophagaceae bacterium | reverse complement strand
GATGGGCCCGTTAGGTTCTATTTCAATGTTCAACATCTCAGCCGACTCAGCAATAATATCTTTTTCAATGCTTTCATTATTCATGTAATAACTCAATGCACCACCTGGACATTGGCGAACCTATTTAATTATTTTTTCAGTGGTTGCACCTTGTGGATCAGCCCAGGAGCGTTTGGATGGATCAAATACTTCCCGCAGTCCTTTCCAGTAAAGTGTGGAATGAATACAGATGCCGGGTTTCCAAACTATTGTCAGTTCTTCATTGTTGTATTGATGTGTTGTTTTCGGCATAAAAGGGTGAGAGGTTTTAGAGCAAAACAATAATACATCTGCTGTTTTGTAAATTTCGTTTAATTTTATATCAAAGCAAGAACATGGTATCCAAAATTTCTGAAGGAGTCACCATTACTGTAGAAACATTTTACCAGCCAGAGTATAGTAATCCATTGGCAGGTGAATACATGTTTGCCTATCGCATTTCTATAGAAAATAATAATACGTTTCCTGTGAAATTATTACACAGGCATTGGAATATTTTTGACAGCAACGGATCATATAAAGAAATAGATGGAGAAGGAGTGGTAGGTGTGCAACCCGTGATTCAGCCCGGCGATCAGTATCAATATGTAAGCGGTTGTAATTTAAAAACAGAGATGGGCAGAATGGAAGGAAACTACAGCATGGAAAATATTCATAACAAGAAACAATTTCAGGCCAATATCCCTGCTTTTGAAATGATTGCGCCTTTTAAGGGCAACTAACTCCCTGAATGTTACATTAACAACGAATTGCCATGCTCCAACTGGCCAGAAATGCTCCTCTTGGGTTTTTTAGCATATTTTTGCAGCCTGCTTTTATTTCTAACGATTGTTGTAAGCGGCAGTAATTTTAATTCAATATGGCTAAAGTATCATTTAACAATAAAAGCAACTTGTTTTTTCAGGATCTGAAACAGACGGTTGATCAATATTTTGCAAGCAAGAGCTTGAAAAAAACAGGCAATGTAAAACTGTATATTAAAACGATTACATTGGTTCCTGCTGCGGTATTCATCTATATCTTGTTGCTTACCGTTACAATGCCTGCTTGGGTAGCTTTGTTATTATGTGCAGTAATGGGAATCATATTGGCAAGTATTGGGTTTAATGTAATGCATGACGCCTGTCATGGAAGTTACAGCAGTAAAAAATGGGTAAATGAGTTGTTTGGTTACTCTATCAATGCGTTGGGTGGTAATGCGTTCATCTGGAAATTTAAACACAATATTATTCATCATACCTATACCAATGTGGATGGAGTGGATGATGATATAGCAAGAAGCCCTTTACTTCGTCAATGCAGTACACAAGTGTGGAAACCTGCTCATCGCTTTCAACATATCTATGTTGTGTTCCTTTATGCCATTTCATCATTAGCCTGGGTAGCTTATCTTGATTTTGATAAATACTTTAAACAGAAAGTGAACACTACCTCCATGCAAAAGATGGACGTAAAAGAACATGTGTTATTCTGGTCGAGCAAATTATTGTATGCATTCTTTTATATTGCCTTACCGATCTGGGTGCTGGGAGCAGGTAAATGGGCCATCGGTTATTTAACAATGGAAATTGTTCTGGGCTTTGTCCTGGCCATTGTATTTCAATTGGCACATGTGGTGGAAGAAACAGAATTTGAACATGCAGGTATTGAACCCGTGTTGATTGAAAGTGAGTGGGCGGCCCACCAGGTTAAAACAACATCGAACTTTGCTCCACGAAATAAAATCATTTCATGGTTGGTTGGCGGCTTGAATTTCCAGGTTGAGCATCACCTGTTTCCACGCATCAGCCATGTACACTACCCCGAGCTTAGTAAAATTGTAGAAGAGAAATGTAAAGAGCATCAACTTCCTTATAATTCCATTACAACTATGCGTGCTGCTGTTGCATCGCATTTCAGAATGCTGAAGCAGTTAGGACAACCTGCTGTTTCCTCATCGGGGCTTATAGCCTGATTCTTCAAAAATCTTTTTATTTGATGTAAGCATCATACGATCCGGGTTTACTCCCGGATTTTTTTTGATATAAGCTTTTACAATTTCCCAACCCAAATAAGCGCCAATATTGCCGGGACTTTCTTCCGGCATGCCTTGAGTTGAGGGGCCATCGGTTGTAAAATTTTGTGTAAGCGCAGGATCTATTGCAAACAACAAATTCTGCTGAATAAAAAAGTTATAAATGCTGCGTTCATTTTCTTTACACCAGTTCAATTGTTTTCCCGTATAACCAATCAGCAAGGTATCGTTGGCAGCAGGCAAGAATTGGTTTAACAGGTATAATCGTTTTCCTTTTTCAATAAAACGTTCAATGAGTGGATAGCGATTGCTGCTGTCAGGGTACAAATCATCAATCACCAGTTTAAAAACATCAGCAGCAATAAACTCTTTTGAAAATCTGCGGCTGCGGTACTGTGGTGCTATACTGCTGATATAGCCGGGGTCATTATAAATCGAAAAATCTTTCCCGAGATAAAACTGTAAACCGATTGCCAGGAAATTTTCACCCATATAGTTTGGGCTTGGTTCATTGTTGCTCATGGGTGCCAATGCATCCATGGGGCCAACAGTTGTAAGAATGGCTGGTACTTGAAAGGACGGGTAATAAAATTTTACATAGCGAAAGCCATTGGTCAATTCTTCCTTTGTGCTGTTGAAATTGTTATACAACTCCTGCGATTTTTCATACACTGGTTTGTTGAGATGCAGGAAACGTTTGCTTCCCTCAAACAATAATTGATTGCTGTCAACCAAAGGCCCAAGACCCAGCACATGATTTACAAATAAGGGTAAAAAAACAGGGTATTTGTTTTGCAAGGCAGGTAGTCCTGTTTTTGTGTTGTTGCTGTCAATGGCGAAGAAATCCTGCTCAAATCGTTGAACATTCAAGTCTATCTTAATGCCCGACACATCAGGTGCCGTATCATCATTATTGCAGGAGATCAATACAACAATGAAGAAAACAGAGATCAAATTTTTCATGCTGTTCACTAACGGAAGATTCATTTGTTTGTTGTGAGGTTCTGTGGCTGAAATTCGTGAAATTTGTTAAATGAAATGAGTTGTAAAAATTATTGAGCAACTTTACTAACAGCGAAGATAATTTTTACAACGAATTACATTCGGCAAAAAAACAATAATAATCAGGCGAATGAAAATATTTCTTGCCCAGCAAAATTATCATATTGGCAACTTTGAAAGCAATACCCAAAAAATAATTGATGCTATTGAATCTGCCAAAGCTCAAGGCGGCGAGTTAATCCTGTTCAGCGAATTGAGTGTTTGCGGCTATCCCCCCAGGGATTTTTTAGAGTTCAACGACTTCCTACATAAATGCAATGAAGCCATTGATAAGATCAGGCAACATGCTGACTCTATTGCCGTAATTGTGGGGGCACCCGATAAGAATAAACGAACTGAAGGAAAGGATCTGCACAATGCAGCATATTTCCTATATGAAAAAGAAGTGAAAGCAGTCATCCACAAAACCTGTTTGCCTAACTATGATGTGTTTGATGAGTACCGATATTTTGAACCATCGTATAATTGGAACATTGTTGAATTTAAAGGAAAGAAATTAGCCATCACTATTTGTGAAGATATCTGGAACCTGGGTAATAATCCTTTGTACAGGAACTGTCCCATGGATGAACTGATGCATTACCAACCCGATGTAATGCTCAATATCTCTGCTTCACCGTTTGATTATACACATGTGGAAGACAGGAAGGCCATTGTAAAGTTGAATGTGATGAAGTATAAGCTGCCGATGATCTATTGTAATTGTGTAGGCAGTCAAACAGAAATTGTTTTTGATGGTGGCTCATTGGTGTTTGATAAAGATGCCAACATGATCAAACAGCTTTCTTTATTTGATGAAGAATTGGTAGCGGTTGAACTGAAAGGAGACGGAACATTTGCTGAACCAATTATTGCATCAGCAGATATGCTGCCCAATGAAGAATTAAGCCCGGCACATTTGGATGAAACTTTATGCATTGCTGAAATACATGATGCCATAGTACTCGGCATCAGGGATTATTTTCAAAAGATGGGCTTCAGTAAAGCGATACTCGGCAGCAGTGGGGGTATTGACAGTGCGGTTACACTGGCCCTTGCATGCAGTGCTTTAGGTAAAGAAAATGTGAGAGCAATATTGTTACCTTCTCAATATTCAACAGGTCATAGTGTAAGCGATGCGGAACAGTTAAGCAAAAATCTCGGAAACCCATATGATATTGTGCCCATCAAAAATATTTACGATGCATTTTTAACGGAACTCAAACCAATTTTCAACGACCTGCCGTTCTCTGTTGCTGAAGAAAATATTCAAAGTCGCACAAGAGGTAATTTATTAATGGCAATTGCCAATAAGTTTGGATACATTTTACTGAACACTTCCAACAAGAGCGAACTGGCAACGGGTTATGGAACCTTGTATGGAGATATGGCCGGTGGTATTGGCGTGTTGGGCGATTGTTACAAACTACAGGTGTATGAACTGGCAAAGTACATCAACAGGAATGCTGAGATCATTCCAGCCAATATTATTGCAAAACCTCCTAGTGCAGAGTTAAGACCCGGACAAAAAGATTCTGATTCATTACCAGACTATGCAATACTTGATAAAATACTTTATCAATACATTGAACGGAGGCAAGGCCCAAATGAGATAAAAGCATTGGGTTATGATACGGCATTGGTTGATCGTGTATTAAAACTGGTGAATGTAAATGAATACAAACGCAACCAGTTTTGTCCCATCATCCGTGTTTCACCTAAAGCATTTGGAGTGGGCAGGAGGGTGCCAATTGTAGGAAAGTATTTGAGTTAGTATTATGAGTTGTAAGAAATCTTTTTTAGATTCATGAATCTAAAATTTACAACATGAAACAAATTCTGTTCTTTCTATTAATTGTAATGCTTTATTCCTGCAATTTTCAACAGGCAGGCGAACACAAGTCAGCAGAACATGTTGTTGATCAGGCAAAGGAGTTGGCTTCCATTATGACTGTGATTGAAGCAGAAACAGAATGTTTTTACAGGAGAGAGTATGAATGTTGGAAAAAGTATTATGTTCAAAAAGAATATGCTTTTCAAGCTTGGAATAATGGCGATGGAACTGCTGATGTAAAAATTGGATGGGCTCAGGTAGATAAAGGTATAGGCGACTATATAAAAGCAAATCCGCTAAAAGCTGGTGAAACGGCTAGTCATCCGAAAGTAGAACGTAAGAATTTGAAAATCCATTTTTTCACTGATACACTTGCTTATTTAACCTGGGATCAATACAACAGCGATCAGGAGTCAAAGATCTACACCTTAAGCAAAGACTCCCGTTTGATGGAAAAGGATAATGGTGAGTGGAAAATAGCGAATGTTACTTCTTATTGGGATTATAAAAATACCATAACCGCCGATTCTCTTTCTCAAATAAAATAGTCAAACTGTATAAAAGGCTGTTTCAGTAGGTATAAAGCGGCATGCAACATTGTCTCTGCGAATCTTATCTTTGCCGCAAATTTTGAATTATGTTACAATTGGCATTTATCCGCCAGAACAGGGAATTGGTGAAGGAACGGCTCACGGTAAAAAACTTTACTGAGCTTAACATTGTTGATGAGATCATTGAACTGGATGAGCAACGCCGGAAAAAGCAGTTGGAGAACGATGATCTTGCAGCGAAGGTAAATGCAGCTTCCAAAGAAATTGGCATGCTCATGGGTAAGGGCGAAAAAGAATCAGCGGAGCAAAAGAAAACAGAAGTTGCACAGTATAAAGAATCAACAAAGCAAATTGCAGAAGAGCTTGCTTTATTAGAGAAACAAGTAAATGAGTTGCTGGTGCGTTTGCCCAATCTTCCATCTTCATTAGTACCTGTTGGCAAAACACCAGAGGATAATGTGAATGTAAAAGAAAGCGGGGTTGATCCGGTGCTGCCTTCAAACGCTGTTCCTCATTGGGATCTCATCAAACAATATGATATTGTAAATTTTGAATTAGGAGTAAAGCTCACGGGCAGCGGTTTTCCTGTGTACAAAGGAAAAGGTGCAAAACTGCAACGTGCACTCATCAGTTATTTTTTAGATTATAATACAGCAGCAGGATATACGGAATACATTCCGCCTTATATGGTAAACGAAGCATCAGCTTACGGTACCGGACAGTTGCCTGATAAAGAAGGACAGATGTATTTTATGCCGGCTGATAATTTTTACATGATCCCAACAGCAGAAGTTCCTGTTACCAATATTTACCGTGATGAAATTGTAAAAGAAAATGATCTGCCGATTATGATGACTGCTTATACAGCTTGCTTCCGCCGAGAGGCAGGAAGTTTTGGTGCAGATGTACGAGGATTAAACCGGGTACACCAGTTTGATAAAGTAGAAATCATTCAATTAGTTCATCCGGAGAAAAGTTATGAAGTGCTGGATGAAATGGTAACACATGTTGAAAAGCTGTTGCAAAACCTTGGACTAAAATATCGCATCCTTCGTTTGTGTGGCGGCGATATGGG
>JAYUTS010000201.1:0-2924 GCA_043754995.1 Chitinophagaceae bacterium | reverse complement strand
ACCGCCATACGAATGGCTTTGGCAAATGCTTTAAAGATGGCTTCAATTTTATGATGTTCATTATCGCCGTGGCATTCAATATTGAGATTGCATTTGGCCGCATCGCTGAACGATTTAAAGAAATGAAAAAACATTTCAGTTGGCATTTCACCGATCTTCTCCCTTTTGAAAGTAGCATTCCAAACAATCCAGTTACGTCCGCCGAAATCAATGAGCACTTTGGCTTCTGCTTCATCCATGGGCAACGCAAAGCCATAACGCTCCATTCCACGCTTGTCAGCCAATGCCAATGCAAATGCTTCGCCCAATGCAATACCGGTATCTTCAATGCTGTGGTGTTAATCAATATGCAGATCACCATTTGTTATAATATTCAAATCTATTTTACCATGACGTGCAATCTGGTCGAGCATATGATCAAAAAAACCAAGTCCGGTATGGATGGATGCTTTTCCGCTTCCATCTAAATTCAATTCTACTTTTATTTTTGTTTCATTGGTATTGCGTTCATGTACTACAGTACGCAAACCCAATTTCAGGAATTCATAGATCTCTTTCCAATGTGGCGTTTCAAGTACTATTGTTGATTGACGTAATTCTTCTACCTGGTCTTTAATTTCAGCAGCACCGAGTGTTGCATCATTGTTGATCCAGATGCCTTTGCAGCCAAGATTTTTTGCTAATTGAATATCAGTGATGCGGTCACCAATCACAAATGAATTCGCCAAGTCATAATCGGGGTTGTTGATATATTTGGTAAACATACCAACGCCGGGCTTTCTTGTAGGAGCCTGTTCATGTGGAAATGTTTTATCAATCAACACTTCAGAAAAATGAACGTCTTCGCCTTCAAAACTTTTGATGACAAAATTGTGTAAAGGCCAGAAGGTATCTTCAGGAAAACTGTCTGTACCTAACCCATCCTGGTTGGTGGGCAATACTAATTCGTAATCCAGTTCTGCAGCAATTTTGCGGAGATAAAAAAATACATCCGGGTAAAAACTAAGTTTATCAAACGAATCGAGTTGATAGGTTGGTGGCGCTTCGTTGATCAATGTTCCATCACGGTCTATAAATAAAACTCGCTTGCCCCAAGCCCCCGCCTCAATGTCAGGCAGGCCTAAAGGGGAGTTACTTCCTGATATATTGTCCTTATTCATTCTTGATAAGAATATGTTTATTTTATTTTTGCTCTTACTGCTTTTACTTCGGCTATTGTTACCATACTTGCTTTGTTGCCAAAGCTATTGCGGACATAAGTTAATACATCGGCCACTTCCTGATCTTTGAGATGAGGTTGAGAAGGCATAGGGTTGTTATAAACTTCTCCATTGATTTTTATCTCTTCATCCAGGCCCACAAGTATGATGCGGATGAGTTTTGATTTATCTCCCAATACATTTTTTGTTTTGATCAACGGAGGATTCATGCTTGGCACACCTTCACCATCCGGTTGATGACAGGCTAAACAGGTACTCTCATACACTTTCTTTCCACGTTTTACAGATGCTTTGATATCCTGTTGTTGAAAACTAAACGCAAAGGCTGTAACAGCAATCAACAAAACAACTAAACTCTTCTTCATCAATTTATTTTTATTTGCTGTAAGTAATTTTCCAAACAGTACCGCCTTTATCATCTGAGATGTATATCGAACCGTCAGTGCCCATTGCTAATCCACATGGACGATGTTGTGCTTTAGCTGGAGTTAAGAATTCTTCTCCACCTGCAAAATCATCTGCAAATATTTCATACTCAGCACTTGGTTTACCATCTTTCATAGGAACAAATACAACATTGTATCCTCCCTGTTTCAATGGTGCCCTGTTCCAGCTTCCATGAAATGCAATGAATGCACCATTCTTATATTTATCGCCAAACTGGTTGCCTGTATAAAAAAGCAATGCATTGGGTGCCCAATGTGCAGGAAATGCATACAATGGTTTTTCTTTTGTACCACATTGACCTTCAGTTTTTCCATCGCCACCATATTCAGGAGCTAGTACTTTCTTTTTTTGAACTGGATCATAATAACAATAAGGCCAGCCAAAGTCCATTCCTTTCTTCGCCATAAAGAATTCTTCTGCCGGTAACTCTGCACTTTGTTCAACACTGTATTGTGTTGGATGTAACTGATTCAATTGATCCCTTCCATGCTGTGTTACATATAATTCGTTCATCGAGGAATTCCAATCGAGACCAACCACATTACGTAAACCAGTTACATAACGAACACCTTCTGCATAGGTTTGATTGAGTTTATCTGATCGGAACAACCAGACACCACCAGCGGTTTCAAGAATGGGACAAGGTGTTTGCCCCGGTGAACCTGCTGTACGGTCTGTTTCCTGGCAGGCATTAGAAGGTGCTCCAATAGTTACATAAATATTTCCTTTATTATCCAGCACCAATGATTTGGATGCATGCTGTCGTTTATCAACCAATCCCTTTACAATCACTTCCGGATTGTCAGGATTTTCAATTTCATTCTTTGCATTGAATTTATAACGATACACTTCAGAGTTAGAAGAAGCATAGAGGTAACCATTTTTGATTGCAATACCGGTGCCTCCATAATTAGCAAATGCAAAGGTTTCATCTGCCACGCCATCGCCATTCGTATCTCTTAAACGAAGAATGCCTTTGCCATCTTTTAAACGTTCCAGCTTTACATAGATGTCGCCATTGCTGTTTACAACAATATGTCTTGCCTGTCCGAGTTTATCTGCAACAACAGTTGCTTTAAAACCGGGAGGCAATTTTAAACCACCTGCTATAGCTGCTTGTTTATTTTTTGTCGAATCGTTGGCACAAGCGCTAAAGGTTATTGCGAATACCAAAACAACTGATGTAATAATCCTGATCATATTAATTTGATTTGAGTCTTTAAAGTTAACGCTAAACAATAAATTTTTGCAAAGCGT